>DATAJN010000335.1:0-6093 GCA_036262105.1 Ilumatobacteraceae bacterium | reverse complement strand
TCGGTCGCGCGGTGTCGACATCCTCACCCAGGGATCGGGCAACCCCGGCGCCTCGAACGTCGCCCGGGTCCTCGGAAGCAGGTGGGGCGCCTTCGTCTTCGGGCTCGATGCCCTCAAGGGTGCCGTTCCGGCACTGGTCGGTTTGGCACTCGGCACTCGTCCCGACGCCTACGTCCTGGTGTCGGCGGCCGTGCTGGGCCACATGTTCCCCGTCACTCGCGGGTTCCGCGGCGGCAAGGGCGTGGCGACGATGGGCGGAGCGATGATGGTGTTGCATCCGATCACGTCCATGATCTTGCTGGCGCTGTGGATCGTCGTGCGCAAGACGACCGGCAAGGCATCATTGGCCTCGTTGGTGATCACGATCGGACTGCCGGTCGGCATCGCCATCAGCGGGGTACCGGCGTGGGAGATCGTCAGCGTCGTTGCCCTGTGCACACTCGTTCTCGTGCGCCATGTCGACAACATCAAGCGCTTGATCAGCCACCGAGAACTTTCGGCCAATCAGCAATGAGGCGACTGATCGCCAGGCCGGCGGGGGCCGCGGCATGCGCCTGGACGGGCATCTATCTTCTCCTCTGCGCGACCGGCCAACGGTTCTCGACGCAGTACCTCGACATCGCCTGGCAGTTGATCCCCACCGAGACCCTGCGCGCCGACCCGCTCGGCAGCGTGTGGTATCTGCACATCCAGCCGCCGCTGTGGAACCTGATCGTCGGAGGCATCCTCGCCTGGTCACCGGGCCCGGATGCGATCAGCCTGCAAGTGCTGCAGTTCGGGTTCGGTGTCCTCGGTGTGGCCATGCTCGCTTCCCTGCTCGCTCGGCTGTTCGGGCGTTCGTGGGCAGGAGTCGTCGTGGCCACAGTGACGATGCTGGACCCGCAGGTTCTGGCGGGCGCGTTCACGCCCACGTACGAGCTTGCGACGACGTGCGGCCTGATCGCCGTGCTGTGGCTGGTGGTCGTGCGGCCGCGTTCACCACAGTTCACCCTCATCAGCCTGGCCGCCGTCGGTACGGCAATCGTCCTCACCCGAACCGTCTTCCATCCGGTGTGGTTGCTGCTCCTGTTGCTCGCGGTCGGGTGGGTGCTGCGCCGATCCGTCGACAGGCGCACGATCGCGTTGACGGCGGCCATCCCGATCGTCCTGGTCGGCGGCTGGATGGTCAAGAACGCGGCGATGTTCGACCGCCCGACGCTGTCGAGTTGGTTCGGCATGAACCTGCAGCGCGCCGTCATCCCCGTGGCGACCGACGAGCAGCTGAACACGTGGGCTGCGGCAGGCGACATCAACGAGATCACCGCCGCCTACCCGAGCGGCTTCGTGTCGTACAGCGCGTACGAGCCCTACGTCGGCCCATGCGTCGCTCAGCACGATCATCCGGCAACCGCCAACGTCGATCGCCTCGGCAACGACGTGTTCCCCAACTTCAACGCCGAGTGCTATCTGCCGATCTACGACATCGCCGGCCACGACGCATGGCGGGTCATCACCCGGCATCCATCGCTGTACCTCGAGGGACGGTGGTGGGCGGTGCGAGCGTGGGTGACCGAGGCACCACCACCGTTGCTGACGACATCGAGCATCTACGACGCACTCCGCCCGGTGTATCGGATCGCCCAGCTCGGAGTGCCATCGAGCCTTCCGTCGATTCGTTGGGGTGCCCTGCCCTACGGTGCGTTCTCGACGAAGACTCACCTGTACCTGTTGCAGGTGGGCGCGACGCTGCTGGTGATCGCTGTGGCCATGAGGGCATCGTGGAGGCGACTGCGACGCCGGGCGTCGTCGCCATGGGGATTGGTCGAAGTCGTCGCCGGGCTGATCGTCGGCTGGAACCTCGTCGTCGGCGTCCTGTTCGAGCTCGGCGAACAGTTCAGGTTCCGGGCCACCACGGATCCGATCACCATGAGCATGGCCATCTGGCTGACCTGGCGTTTGATCGGCCGCCTTCGCCTGCAGCGCACTGCGCTGCCAGAGTCGGTGACGTGATGGACCTCCTGAGCCCACTACGCCTCGGGCCCAGCGATGCGAGCAATCGGCTGATGTTCGGACCGCATGTGACCAACCTCGGCGATGACGATCGCCGATTCACACCGCGACACACCGCCTACTACCGCAGGCGCGCCGCCGGTGGTTGCGGCGTGATCGTGACGGAGGGCGCCAGCGTGCACGGCAGCGATTGGCCCTACGAGCGGGCGCCGTTGGCCGAGCGCTGCGCACCCGGCTGGAAGGAGATCGCCGGTGCCTGCCACGAACACGGCAGCCTGGTGATCGCCTCGCTCGATCACGCGGGCGGGCAGGGAAGCAGCGCGTACAGCCAGTTGCCGTTGTGGGCTCCATCGCGGGTACCCGAGGTCAACACCCGCGAGACGCCGAAGTGGATGGAGGCGTCCGACATCGCCGCGGTGGTCGCAGGTTTCGCCGCAGCCGCTGAGCTCGCCGTCGGAGCAGGATGCGACGGAGTCGAGATCAACGCCGGCCAGCACAGCCTGGTGCGCCAGTTCTTGTCGGGGCTGACGAACCACCGTACCGACGCTTGGGGGAACGACCGGCTGCTGTTCGCCCGCGAGGTGATCGCCTCAGTCCGCACGCACACGCCGCTTCTCGGCCTGCGATTGTGTTGCGACGAACTGGCCCCATGGGCGGGTATCACGCCCGAGATGGCACCGCCGATTGCCGCGGCACTCGCCGAGGCCGGCGTCGACTACATCGTCGTCAGCCGTGGTTCGATCTACTCCGCCGAGAAGACTCGGCCCGATTTCCACGAACCGACGGGCTGCAACATCGAGGTTTGTCGGGCGGTGAAAGCGGCGACACCCGACACTCCGATCTTCCTGCAGGGCTCGGTCGTCGAGTGGGGCCAGGCTGAATGGGCGATCGGCAATGGAGTGTGCGACGGGGTGGAGATGACCCGCGCCCAGATCGCCGACCCGGATCTGGTCCGCAAACTGCGCTCCGACGCCTCGGTCACGATCCGGCCCTGCATCCGCTGCAACCAGAAGTGCCAGGTTCGCGACGCGCGTAACCCGATCGTCAGCTGTGTCGGCGAGCCCTCGGCGGGCCGAGAGACCGAAGACCCCGACTGGTATGCGCCGACGACCGCACCTCGTCGCGCCGTCGTCTTGGGCGGCGGCGTCGCCGGGTTGGAAGCCGCCCGAGTTGCTGCAACTCGCGGCCATCGTGTGGTCCTTGTCGAACGAGCCGAGCACCTCGGCGGGATGGCAGCGATCGCCGGCCCCGGCGCACCGCTCGCCGCATGGCTCGAAGCCGAATGCCGACGACTGGCAGTCGAGATCCAGACCGGTACCACGGCGATCCCTGAAGGCGATGTGACCATTCAGTGCACCGGATCGCAACCAGGCTTGCGAGAGTACGAAGTCGGCGACGCCTCGATGGTCATCGATGTCGCCGACGTGCGTCGTGGGGCGCAATTGCCCGATGGCCGCATCGCGGTGTTCGACCCGATCGGAGGGCCGATCGCTGTAGCACTGGCCGAGGAGCTCGGCGCACGGGCGATGCTGATCACTCAGGATCACATCGCCGGCAACGAGCTGTCGATCACCGGCGACCTCGCCCCGGCAAACGTGCGGCTCGCCCAGCGAGGCGTCACGATCGAACGCCGCACGTTGTTGCGAGCGGTGCGCCGCGGCGAGATCGAAGTCGAGGACCGGTTCACCGGCCAACGACGCACCATCACCTGTGCCGCACTGGTCGACTGCGGGTTCCGGCTTCCCGACTCTCCACTTGCCCGGGCTGATCTGCAAGCTGGCGACTGTGTTGCGCCACGCACGATCTACGAAGCGGTGCTCGAAGGCCGCCGCGCTGCGCTCGCCGTCGACGCCGTGCGCTGAGGCGAACTGCGGCCACTGAGTGCCACCATGGCCGCGTGTGACCACACTTCGCCGAAATTCGGCGCGGGACCGTGGCGCTCACTGGCCAGACTGGGGAGATGGGCGAAGCCGTACTCGAGGCGCGTGGCCTGCGCAAGAAGTTCAAGAACGTCGAGGCCGTTCGCCACGTCGATGTGGTCGTCAGCCGAGGCGAGCGCGTCGGTTTGCTCGGGCCGAACGGTGCTGGCAAGACCACCACGCTGCTGATGCTGCTGGGCGCGATCAGACCCGACGCCGGCACGATTCGCATCGACGGTTACACGTTGCCGCGTCAACGTTCGAAGGCGATGACCAAAGTCGGGTTCGCCGCCGGATACCTGCCGATGCCGGACCGTCTCAAGGTCCGCGAAGCATTGGGGGTGTTCGCCGGCTGGTACGGAGTGCGCCGCCCGCAGGCCGCCGTCGACGCTGCCCTGGACCGTTTCGGGATCACAGACCTCGCCGATCGATTGTCGAGCCGGCTGTCGAGCGGACAGCGCACGTTGGTCGGCATCGTCAAGGCGACACTGCACCAGCCGAGCCTGCTCGTGCTCGACGAACCGACTGCATCGCTCGACCCAGACATCGCCCTCAAGGTGCGGACTGCGTTGATGAGCTACTGCGAATCGACCGGAGCCGCGTTGCTCGTGACGAGCCACGACATGCGCGAGGTCGAGATGCTCACCGAGCGAGTCATGTTCCTCGCTCGCGGGGAAGTGGTCGCCAACGATACGCCCGCGCTGGTGGCCAGCACCTACGGCTACGACAACCTCGAAGACGTCTTCCTCTCGCTCGCCGAAAGCCACGGCCGGTGAGCCTGCATCGCATCGGCGTGGTGATCCGCCGGCACCTCTACGTGATGTGGCGTGCCCCGCATCGGTGGTTCGACATCGCCTTCTGGCCATTGATGGACGTCATCTTGTGGGGCAGCCTCGGCACCTACGTCGCTCAGCAAGACGCCGGCAGCCGCGCCTCGGCACCGTTCCTGATCGGCGGGGCGATGATGTTCCACGTGTTGTTCCAGAGCCAGATCGCGGTGGCAACCGGCTTCATGGAGGAAACGTGGAGCCGGAACCTGATGAACGTGCTGACGACACCCGTCACCGAGTTCGAATACGTCGCGGGCACGGCGATCCTCGGTATCGCCAAGGTGCTCGCCGCGTTGCTCACCGTGTCGATCACCGCGTACGCCTTCTTCGGGTTTCACACGACTGCGGTCGGTTGGTCGCTGGTGCCGATCTCGTTGATCCTGATGATCGTCGGTTGGGGTCTCGGGATTGCAGGCATCGGCGCTGTACTGAGGTTCGGCCAGGGTGCCGAGATCATCACATGGGGAAGCAACTTCATCCTGATGGCGCTGTCGGGCGCGTTCAACCCAGTCGAGTCGCTGCCGCCGGTGCTGCGACCGGTGTCGAAGGTCCTCCCGAGCACGCAGGCCTTCGAGGCGATGCGTCAGGTACTGGCCGGCAAGCCGTTGCCGATTCACAGCATCGTCACCGGACTCATCGGGTCGGTGTTCTTCGTCGCTGCTGGATTTGCGTTCGCCTGGTCGATGCTGCGCAGCTTTCGCCGCCGCGGTTTCATCACCCGGTTCTCGTGATCAGCCCGAAGCGGCGATCAGGATGATGCCGACGGCCACCAACACCAGGCCGGCGACGGTCTTGATGACCCGATAGCGCAGCGATTGGATGCCCTGGTCACCGCGGGTGACGAACACGCGCTGGCTGCCCAAGCTGACGTTGCGCGCAGAAGCCGAACCGGGCATGCTGCCTCTCGGCACGAGCATGGCGAACCCGATCAACAACACGAGCAAGCCGACGGCGATCACGAAACGAATCGTACTTCACGCATTGCGAGGGATGAGCGGCTCCACTGAATAGCCTCAGCTGCGCATGACCTCGTCCCGGCGGTCCGACAGTGTCCGTGGCCGCCAACCAGCTGCCGTCCTGTGGGACATGGACGGCACGCTCGTCGACACCGAGCCATATTGGATCGATTGCGAGTTCGAGCTCGTCGAGGCTCACGGCGGCACCTGGAGCCAAGAACACGCTCACGCCATCGTCGGGAGCGACCTGCACGAATCGGGTCGGTACATCCGCGAACATGGCGGGGTCGATCTGCCGGTGGACGAGATCGTCAACCAGCTCCTCGACGGAGTGATCGCCCGCGTCCGTCTCAACATGCCGTGGCGGCCGGGCGCACGCGATCTGCTGGCCGAGCTCCG
>DATAJN010000334.1:0-3732 GCA_036262105.1 Ilumatobacteraceae bacterium | reverse complement strand
ACCTTCCCACGAAGCGACGCTGTCGCCGTTGGCGACTGCGTCTCCACCCATCGCTTTGATCTCCTGCACGACCTGCTCGGCCGGGCTGAGGTCGCCTCCCGTCCCGTCGATGTTTCCGCCGAGATCGTTGACCACCACCTTCGCCCCGTGCGCTGCCAGGCTCAGCGCGTGCTCACGCCCGATCCCGCGTCCGGCACCGGTCACGATTGCCACTCGACCATCACACAACTTGCTCATGGAGACCCCTCAGCTACGTCTTGGATGAGGCGAATCATAAAGTGGTGACGACGTGTGACTGCCAGTCGGGTGTTCAAGCCGGCACGGCGCCTTGGCGTTGTCACGCCGTAACCTGCTCAGCCGATGAGTGCGCCCACGACCACCGATGCGATCGTCGTCGGTGCCGGGCCCGCAGGCTCGACCGCCGCCACCTTGCTGGCCAAGGCCGGGAGGTCGGTGGTGCTCATCGACAAGGCAACGTTTCCCCGCGACAAGTGCTGCGGCGACGGGCTCACCACGCTCGCTCTGCGTGAATTGCAGGGCATTGGCCTGAAACCCTCGATGGTGCCGAGTTGGAAGTCGGTCGATGCGGCCTGGTTGCGTTCGCCGTCGGGGCGCGAGGTGTGCGTGCCGCTGCCATCCGACGGCATCTTCGCGGCGACGACGCCACGGCGTGAGCTCGATGCCGCGCTCGTCGATCTTGCGATCGGCGCTGGTGCCCAGGTTCATCAGGGGCACGCGTTCAGCGCGATCCGGCAGTCGCCGGCATCGGTCGAGGTCGACGTCGACGGGATGGGAACGATCGAGGCTTCGTACGTCGTCGCCGCTGATGGCATGTGGTCGGCGACGCGCAAGGCGCTCGATGTCGGCGAGCCCGGTTACCTCGGCGAGTGGCACGCCTTCCGCCAATACGCCGGCAACGTCACCGGCGTGGCTGCAGAACGGCTGATCGTTTGGTTCGAGGCCGACCTGCTGCCGGGGTACATGTGGAGCTTCCCCTTGCCGGATGGCCGGGTCAACATCGGCTTCGGCGTGCAACGCGACGGCGTACGCCGGGTGCAGGAGATGAAGCACCTTTGGGACGACCTGCTTTGCCGCGCGCATGTCGTCGAGGCCCTCGGCCCCGGTTTCGCACTGGAGGACCGTCACACCGCATGGCCCATTCCTGCCGGCATCGACCGTGCCACCCTGGCCGCCGGGCGGGTGTGCTTCGCCGGCGACGCGGCAATGGCGGCCGACACCATGACCGGCGAAGGCATCGGCCAGGCGCTGCTCACCGGTCGTCTGGCAGCCGAGGCGATCCTCGCTGGAGGCTCGGCCGATGCCGAGGCCGTGACGAGTCGGTACCGGTCGACGGTGCGCCACCATCTGGTTGCCGATCACAAGATGTCGGCCCTTCTCGGCAGGGTGTTGAGTCACCAGCGCGGCGCTCGTGGCGCCATCCGCTTGTTGGCGTCGAGCGACTGGACGCGCCGCAACTTCGCCAGATGGATGTTCGAGGACGAGCCGCGCGCCATCGCCTTCACACCTTCTCGCTGGCACCGCCACTTCCTGCACCAGCCGGGCCCCTACCAACCCTGACCCATGTGGAGTGTTTGCCGCGCGCCAGGGTGCCGCCAAGAACTCCACCGGATCGCTTCAGGCGGCCAGGGTCAGGCGTGCCGCGTACAGCGACTCGAGTTCATCGAGCAGGCCATCGAGGTCGAGCATGTCGATCTCGGTGACGCGCTCGATCTGCCAGCCGATGCGATGGCATTGCCGGTCGCGCCGTTTGTCCCTCGCCGTTCCGTCGAGCAGCAGATGATCGGGATGGATGTCGATCTCGATGCCCCAGCGCGCTGCCGGCACCGCCAGGTCGAGCCGAGCGGACGAGCCGTCGAGCAGCCGCAGGGCCGAGAACTGCGGCTCGACCGGAATGCCTCGGGCCCGAAGTGCCTCAGCGAGAACCAACTCCGGATGTGATTCGGCAGCAGGCCGGTCGCCGCGGTTCAGGAGCGTGCGGGCGAACTGCCGCGAGCCCGGTCGGGTGGGGTGGCACAACCGACGGGCAGTCGCTCCGAGGCTGGGCATGGTGCACTTCTTGCGCTGGATCATCTGCTCGACGACCGAGGCGTGATCCAACGGCGAGAGGTCGATCGCCAGATCGAAAGCGAGACGCGGGCCCGAGGCGACGATGATCCCGCTCCGAAGTCGGATGGTGTCGAGCTGCGTCACCTTTCTCGATTGGCGGAGGACGACGCCATCATCGAAGAGATGGATGCCGTGCGGCACACAGAAGTGGATCGGTGTCGCTGCCGGCATTCGACGCAGCCCCATCAACTTCCCACCCGATGGGCCGGTGATGAAACCCGCCGGATGGGCGAGGCACAACGCGACGCAACTGCCCTCGAACGTGACCGGAGCCGAGGCGATGCGCAGCACGCTCTTGTGCGCAGCGATCAACGCTCCGCCCTCGACGAGCCGTCGAACAGCATTGCGTCCCACACCCGAATCGGCGAGCTGTCCCACCGAAATGTGACCCTGCTGGCGACGCAGGATTGCAAACGCTTTGGGGGTGAGATCGATCATCGACTTCCTCCTCGATCAAGCACGTGTCATCGGGGGAAGTCGCCCGAGACGCTATCGCTCCCCCGCTCCAACCCGGTGTGGAGTGTCTGCCGATCACCTGGGCGCCGCGAAACACTCCACAGCGGCGGTGTGGAGTGTCTGTTCATCACCTGGGCGCCGCGAAACACTCCACGCTACGGTGCAGCGCATGCACACGCGGCTCACCGATCTGCTCGACATCGAACATCCGATCATGCTCGCCGGGATGGGCGGCGTCAGCTACCACAAGCTGGTCGCCGCAGTCAGCGAGGCGGGGGGCATCGGAACACTCGGCGCCTCGACGATGTCCGCCGAGGAGTTGCCGCTCGAGATCGCGGGCGTGCGCGAACTGACGAGCAAGCCGTTCGGGGTCGACCTGTTGACCGCTTTGCCCGGCCAGGTCGAGCAAGGCATCCAGACCGTGATCGACGGAGGCGCGAGGATCTTCGTCGCCGGCCTCGGTGTGCCCCGCGAAGCGATCGACCTGCTGCACTCGCACGGCATCCTCGTCGGCAGCATGTGCGGCAAGGTTCGCCACGCCGTCAACGCCGTCGCCAGCGGAGTCGACTTCGTCGTGGCCCAAGGCACCGAGGCCGGAGGTCATACGGGCACCGTCGCCACGATCGCACTCGTGCCCCAGGTCGTCGATGCCGTGAGCCATCAGGTGCCGGTCGTGGCGGCCGGAGGCCTCTACGACGGTCGGGGACTGGCCGCATCGCTGGCACTCGGCGCTGACGGTGTGTGGATCGGCACGCGCTTCATCGCCACTCCGGAGGCGCGGGCCGTGAAGGGATACAAGGAAGCGCTGCTGGCCACACCCGAGGATGGCACCGTCGTCAGCCGCTCGTACACCGGCAAGACCTGTCGCGTCGTGCGCAACGAATGGACCAACTACTACGACGCGCATCCGGAGGAACTGCAGGCCTTTCCGGCGCAGGTCATTGCGTCGATGAAGGCCGGCGCCAACCACCTCGGCTATCCCGACGGGACCGAGGTCGACACCGGCAGGGAGTTCATGCCGTGCGGCCAAGGTGTCGGTGCCATCGACTCACTGATCCCCGCCGCTGAACTGGTACATGCGATGGTGGCCGAGGCGGAACGAATCATCGACCGGCTGATCGGAGCACGACGATGACCGACATGCTCACG
>DATAJN010000333.1:0-2904 GCA_036262105.1 Ilumatobacteraceae bacterium | reverse complement strand
CGGGCGACGAATACGTCGTGCTCGATCCATCGACTCGCTCCCCTGGTGCGTCGCTGGCGCTGGCCGAGCGTCTGCTGTCGATCTTCCGCGAACCGCTGCCGATCAGCCAGGGCGATGTCTTCGTTACTGCCAGCATCGGCGTCGCCTCGCTGAGCCCGAGTTCCAGCTCGTCGGCTGAAGACCTGTTGCGCCACGCCGACACGGCGATGTACCGAGCCAAAGACGCCGGCCGCAACTGCCTGGCCGTCTACGACGAATCGATGCACGAGCGAGTCGCCCACCGCCTGTCCGTCGAAACAGCGCTGTACCGGGCGCTCGATCGCCGTGAGCTGCGGCTCTTCCACCAGCCGATCCTCGACCTCGAGTCCGGCGACGTCGTCGGGTTCGAAGCACTGATGCGCTGGCAGCAAGGTGACGGCACCATCGTCTCACCTGCCGAGTTCATCCCCATCGCTGAAGACACCGGCACGATCGTGCCCATCGGGTCGTGGGCTCTGCTCGAGGCGCTCACTCAACTGCGGCACTGGATCGACGACGGCGTGTGCAGTGAGTCGGCAACGATGTCGGTCAACGTGTCGCCCCGGCAGCTGAGCGATCCGAACTTCCCGTCGATCGTCAACGAGGCTCTCACCCGATCCGGTGTCAATCCACAGCTGCTGTGGCTCGAGGTCACCGAGAGCATCATGATCGCCGAGCCCGAGTTGGCACTGGCAACCTTGCGCCGTGTCCGTTCCCTCGGCGCGCGGATTGCCCTCGACGACTTCGGCACGGGCTACTCATCGCTGTCACTCCTCCAGAAGTTCCCGTTGCAGAGGATCAAGATCGACCGGGCGTTCGTGCACGGCGTCGCCGACAACCCCAACGATCGGTCGCTCGTGCGCACCATCGTGGCGATGGGCCGATCGCTCGGACTCGACATGGTCGCCGAGGGCGTCGAGAGCGTCCACCAACTGCAGGTCCTCAGCGACCTCGGCTGTACGAAGGCCCAGGGCTATCTCATCAGCCATCCTGTGCCGGCCGACGCCATGCGCAGCACGGTCGCCGCTTTGGAACGCCTTGGCCAGTTCCCCGGGCTCCGCCCTGCACCGTCGAGCTACTCGACACGCCAACCCTGATCCCGGCGCAGATCGTTCAGGCGTGCACAAGGCGTCGCCCGATGCCCTTGCTGATGGGTAAAGTCCCGGCACGGCAAAGTTCGAGCAACGGGGGTCAAGCCGGTGGACGCCATTCCTACACAGCGCATCCGCAACGTGGTCCTTGTCGGCCACAACGGCTGCGGTAAAACCACCCTCGTCGAGGCGCTGTTGCACCGCGCCGGCGTCACGACCCGAATCGGCAAGGTCGAAGACGGCACGGCTGTCACGGGAACCGATCCGGAGGAGGTCAAACGCGGCATGTCGTTGTCGCTCGGCATTGCCCCGTTCGAATGGCAGGCCACCGATGGTGAGAAGTACAAGATCAACCTGCTCGACGCGCCGGGCTACCCGGACTTCGTCGGCGAGGAAGAAGCGGCGATGAGTGTTGCGGATCTGGCGATCGTTGTGATCAGCGCCGTCGATGGCATCGAGGTCGGCACCGAGTTGGCCTGGGAGCGCTGCGTCGCCAACAAGATCCCGCGGCTCGTGTTTGTCAACAAGGACGACAAGCCGCGAGCCAACTTCCACAGCGTGCTTGCTGCACTGCAGTCGAAATGGGGCCACGGCTTCGCCCCCCTCGAGCTGCCGCTCGGCGAGGAGGAATCCCTCCACGGTGTCGCCGACGTTCTCTCGGACCAAGCATTCGAGTACGACAGCGAGGGACGACATCGCTCCGCGCCGATCCCCAACGAGATCGCCGACGAAGAGCACCGCGTACACGACGAGTTGGTCGAAGAGATCGTGTCGGGCGACGACGACCAACTCGAGCGATACCTCTCCGGCGATGTGCCCACACCCGAAGAGCTTGAACGCACGCTCGCCCACGAGGTGCTCGACTGTCTCGAGTTCCCGGTGCTCGTCGGCTCTGCGCTCACCGGTGTCGGCGTCGATCGCCTTGCCGACTTCATCTGCGAGATCGGTCCGGCACCGTCCGACCGACCGATGTCTGTCGTGGCCGGCACCGAGCAGATCGAGGTGGTCGCCGACGCCAGCGGCCACCCGCTGGCCTACGTGTTCAAGACTCTCGCCGATCAGTTCGTCGGTCAGGTCTCCCTGTGCAAGGTCGTGTCCGGCACGATCTCCCCCGACGAACGGCTGATCGCCAGCGGCACTTCGGCGGAGGAACGACTGCATGCACTCTTCTACATGCGCGGCAAGGAACAACTGCCTTGCACGAAGGCGGTTGCCGGCGACATCATCGGCGTCGCCAAGCTGGCCGGCACATCCACCGGCACCACACTGGCACCGCGGAACATGCCCGTCCGCGTCGTGGGTTATCAGTCTCCTCCCCCGGTATTCGGCCTGGCCTTGAAGCCGCATACCCAGACCGACGACGACAAGTTGTCAGGTGCGCTGCAACGCCTGGTCGCCGAAGATCCGTCTCTCAGCGTCGCCCGCAACCACGCCCACCAGACGGTGCTCAGCGGCGCCGGCGACACTCACCTTGCGGTAGCGCTCGAGCGCCTGGCGCGCAAGTTCGGCGTTCGAGTCGACACAGAAGACGTTCGGGTGCCGTACCGGGAAACGGTGGTCGGCACGGGCGACGCCGAGGGGAAGGTCAAGAAGCAATCAGGTGGTCACGGGCAGTACGCCGTCGCCAACCTGCGCGTCAGCCCACTCGACCGCGGCGCCGGCTTCGAGTTCGTCGATTCGATCGTCGGCGGAGCCATCCCGCGCAACTACATGGGTGCCGTGCAGAAGGGGATCGAAGAGGCCATGGTCTCCGGTGGCGCCCACGGCTTCCCGGTCGTCGACGTCCGCGTCGAGT
>DATAJN010000332.1:0-7410 GCA_036262105.1 Ilumatobacteraceae bacterium | reverse complement strand
CACGCAGATGGCCGACCCGCTGTACCTGCAGGCCCGAGATGTTGCGGCACGACTGGCCGCAGCGGGTTGGATGGTCGTCACCGGTGCGGGGCCGGGAATCATGCAGGCCGGTATGGAGGGGGCTGGCCGGGAGAAGTCGATCGGAGTGTCGATCCGGTTGCCGTTCGAGCAAGGTGCCAACCCGGTGATCGCCGGTGACGTGAAGTACGTCAGCATGAAGTACTTCTTCACCCGCAAGCTGATGCTGGTCAAAGAGAGCAAGGGCTTCGTGTGTCTACCCGGTGGCTTCGGCACGCTCGACGAAACGTTCGAACTGTTGACGCTGACCCAGACCGGGAAGGGCCTACCGGTGCCCATCGTGTTCCTCGACACGCCAGGTGATCCATATTGGGAAACCGTGCACGACTTCGTCTGCCGGCAACTCGTCGAACGCGGGCTCGTGTCGCCGGCCGATACCGACCTGTACCTCGTCACCGATGATTGTCAGAGAGCGGCTGACGAACTGATCGGCTTCTACCGCAACTACGACTCGATCCGCTACGTCGGTCGCCTCACGGTGATGCGCATGAAGCAGGAACCTACCGACGCTCAATTGGCTGCGCTCAACGAGCGGTTCGGTCACCTGTGCACGAACGGCAAGCTCGTTCGCGCCACGCCATTCGAGCCGGAGCGCAAGGAGAACGACAAGCTCGAGCTGGCCAGGATCGCCTTCACGTTCGCCAGGCACTCGTACGGCGACATGCGCGATCTGATCGACACCGTCAACTCATTCGTCGCCGTCTGAGGGTCCCCGCAAGAGGTGAATGGCTTTCTCGACAGCGCGTCGCGCCTGGGTGAGCCGCTTGTCATCGGCGGGCCGCGGCCCGTGTTCGGCAGCAGCCTCACGTAGTTGATCGAAGGTGATCTGGTCGAGGTCTTCGACGACGGCTTGGAGCCGGTCCACGAGGTCGTCGAACCGGCCGCTGCTCACAACGCCTCGGCGACCAGATCCATGGGATGCCTGACCTGCACCCCGGCCGCGGCGAGATGGTAGGCACAGCCGGGATTGGCGCTGGCAACCACCCAGTCTCCGGCGCGCGCTATCGCCGCCAGTTTGCGCTCGCGGATGCTGGCGGCAAGTTCGGGTTCCAGCGCGGAGTACGCACCTCCCGCGCCGCAGCACAGACCCTCATCGTCGAGCTCGACCACGTCGGCGACCGCGGCCAGCACCGTACGCACTGGCAAGTGGGCGCGCTGGACGTGACGGAGGTGGCACGGATCCTGCACGATCACCGGGCCCAACCGTCGCCGTACCCGAAGTCGGTCGATCAGTGGGGCGACGAACTCACTGGCATCGCGCACCCGGGCGCTGAACGCCTTCGCTTCGCTGGTTCCAAGGAGATGGCCGTAGTCCTTGAGCGCGGCGCCGCAACCCGCCGAGTTGACCACGATCGGCGCGTCTCCCGGCATCGATGCCATCACGCGCTTCGCCAAACGTTTGGCATCGTCGGTCAAGCCGGCGTGGATGTGCAGCGCCCCGCAACACGCCGCGCCCGGAACCCGGCACGTGACGTCGACCGCACCGAGCACCTTGACGGTGTTGCGATGCGTGTCGCGCTGCCACGCATCCATCACGCATCCGGTGAAGAGCCACGTGTCGTTGCCGGTCGACGGTGTTGGGGCTCCGCGACGCAGCGGCAACTTGGGAAGACCCATCCGCTTCGGCACGAGTCGCAGGCGTTGACCGGCAGCGAGCGCAGTGGATCCGGCGAGCAGCAAACGGTGGTGGCCCAAGACGCGATAGCCGAGGCGTTGCCACCACGGTGTCATGCGCTTCTGCGCGGCCAACGTGTCGCGCGTGCCCTCCATGAGGTGGCCGAACGGAACCCCGCTCGGGCACGCGGGCTCGCAACCGCGGCATTGAACGCAGGTCTCCATGAACCGTACGAAGTCGTCGCTGACCTCGGCATCCTCGAAGTGCACGGCGCGCATTGCTGCTATTCGGCCACGCGGCGACAGCGCCTCTTCACCGGTGACGCGGAACGTCGGGCAATGGGGCAAGCACAGGCCACAGCTCACGCATGAGCCCAAGGCGGTGTCGTCGAGGTGAAGTTTCACGATGCTCCCAACGTACCCGTAACGTCACGATCAGCATGCCTGAGGGTCACACCGTTCACCGAATCGCCATCGATCACTCCAAGGTGCTGCGCGGCAAGCACGTCGCCGTGTCGTCTCCGCAGGGGCGCTTTGCGGCCGACGCGGCGCTCGTCGACGGTACTCGTCTCGCCCGGATCGAGGCCTACGGCAAACACCTCTTCTACGAGTGGGGCAACGGGTTGGTGGGCCACGTGCACCTCGGCTTGTTCGGGAAGTTCCGAGTGCACCGCGGCAGCGCACCCGACGACGCGCCGACTGTGCGAATGCGTCTGGTGGTTCCAAAGGCAACTGTCGATCTCATAGGCCCCACCGATTGTGCGATCGGCACTGCAGCAGATCGCGATCGGATCGTGCAGCGACTCGGCCCCGACCCGCTGCGCGACGACGCACAACCACGCGTGGCGTTCGAAGCAATCGTTCGACGCATCGCTCCTATTGGGCAGTTGTTGCTCGAACAGAAGGTGATGAGCGGTGTCGGCAACGTGTATCGAGCGGAGGCGCTCTTCGTCAACGGCATCCATCCCAGCCGTCCAGGCAAGGAGATCACGCCTGAAACGTTCGAGGGGCTGTGGTCGACGATCGTCAGGATGTTGCGCCAGGGCGTGGCCGACGATTGCATCGTCACTCTGGATCGTGCCGAGTTCGAGGTGCCCGACGGTACAGCACGTCGCGGCGACACCACCTACGTGTATCACCGCGACCTCTGCCTTCGTTGCGGTGCTCCGATCCTCACGGTCGATCTCGGCGGTCGCCCCTGCTACTACTGCCCGGTCTGTCAGACACTGTGAACTACTGCGCATTCCACTGAGGGGCATCGGGTTCGCCGCGCCAGAAGCGCAACCGCGACCGAGCCTCCGAGGCCGCCGCCGCGTTCGTGCGCCCGGCACGAACACGCATCAGGGTCGCAGCAACGAGGCGGAGTTCGGCAATCGCCTCGGCGATCGGGTCGCCGCGCATCGACGTCCCGTATCCTTCGGCGAACCGATCGTAGATCTCAGGTTCGCCACCCCAACGTTCTGTCCACGTCATCATGGGAGCGTGATCCCACGCGGCAGGGCCACGGCAGGCAAGGTCCCAATCGATCAGCACGGGCCCATCCTCCGATTGGATGACGTTGCCCGGATGCACATCGCCGTGACAGACGACCGAACCGACGTCTCGTTGATCGGTCAGGACCGGCAGGTTCCGATCGATCGCCGACTCGATCGAAGTACGCGCCACGGAATCGAGTTCGCCGCCGACGTCGCTCAGCAGTGCGGCGAAGTTCCACCATGGGAAGTCTCCGCAGAATGGAAGCGGATAGCCACGAGCGATCTCGCGCCGATCGATGCAGTGGAGACGGGCGACCATCCCACCGACGGCTTGCCAGTCGACAGAGCCGCGGTCGATCTCGGCAGCAATCGCGAACACGGCGTGTTCGGGTGTGATGAACGGCTCGTCGTGCAGATACCTCGGAACGCGCAGGCCCCGCCCCGCGAGCAGATTGGCGAGCCAAATGGCCTGCCAGGGTGGTGCCGTCGGTTTGCCGACACGCAGCAGCACGCCGTCGCCGGCGGTGAAGATCGCGTTCATCCCGACGCGCAGCAACTCAGGTGCCGGGTACCGCCAGTGTTCGGCCGCGTGCAGGGCCGACAAGGTGACGGACTCGATGGTGCCGGGCGGCGCGGCGACGAAGGGAAGTTCAGGCGACGACGACACCGGGATTGAGCCGTCCACCTGGGTCGAACTCGGCCTTGATCCGACCGGCGAGTTTCGTCACCGACGATTCGAGAGGGCCGGTATCGGCCAGCGGCTCGGCGTGGTGGACGATGCCCACACCGACCTCGGCGACGAACTGGCCGGCGATGGAACCAACCGCAGACGGGGAAACCACCCTGCGGCTGCCGGTGGGCAACTCCGGTGGGCCCGTGGCCGGCGTCAGCGCGCACGCCTCGGCCTCGGCACTGACATCGGCCGGATGACCCTCCAGCAAGGCCCACATCCGCGAGCCGTTCCACAACACCGAGGTCGGCCGGTACAACCGCGTGAAGATCGGGAACGGATCATCGGCTTCGGTCGTGAACCACTGGGAATGCGCTGGGAGCGGGCGCGTGCGCAGGATCACGTCGCCGATGAATCCCAATGTGCCTTTCGACCCGACCAGCAACCGGCACAGATCGAAACCGCTGACGTTCTTCACGGTCGGCCCACCGGCCTGAACGACCTGGCCACGATCGGACACGTAGCACGCCTGCAGCAGAACGTCGCGCACCGGGCCGTAACCGAGTCGACGAATCCCGCTGTGGCCGACCGAGAGGGCGCCTCCGACCGTGCCGCCAGGTGGCAGTGCCATGCATTGGCCGAGCTCCGCCAACGCTGCATCGACCTCGTCGACCGCGGTGCCGGCACCGCAACGCATGGTCATCTCGTCGGCTTGAACCCACTCGATGCCCGTCGGTGGCCGCACGCAGCGCACGCCCTGCACCGGACCCCCGCGTGTGCCGAGCCCGGTCACCGTCACCGGTCCTGTTGCACCGACTTCCTCGGCGAACGCCGTCAGATCCACGCACCCTCCGGCACATGTTGCACATCTCCGCACGACGCCGGCGACGGCAGCACCTTGTTGGGGTTCGCCAAGCCCGTCGTGTCGAACGAGCGACGCAGGCGAGCCTGGGCATCGAGGTCGTCGTCGTTGAACATCAGCGACATGAAGTCGCGCTTCTCCAGACCGATGCCGTGCTCGCCCGACAGCACTCCCCCGGCGGCAACGGAGACCCGCACGATCTCTTCACCGGCTGCGTGAACGCGATCCATCACTCCCGGCTCGCGCTTGTCGAACACAAGGAGCGGATGCAGGTTGCCGTCACCGGCGTGGAACACGTTCATCACCAGGAGCTCGTGCCGTTCCACGATCTCGTAGACCTGCTTGAGCACCTCCGGAAGTCGCCGCCGCGGCACGACGGTGTCGTGCAGGTAGTAGTTCGGCTTGATTCGGGCGATGGCACCGAACGCGTTCTTGCGGCCCTTCCACAACAACGCCCGTTCGGCCTCGTCCTGTGCGATGCGCACCGTGCCCGAACCGTGGGCCATGCCGATCTCGACGATGCGTTGCACGTCGGCTTCCAGACCGTTCGGCAACCCGGCGACCTCGACGAGCAGGATCGCCGCGGCGTCGACCGGGAGTCCGGCGTGGATGTACTCCTCGACCGCGCGAGTGCAGAGCTGATCCATCATCTCCAGAGCTGCCGGCACCATGCCGGCAGCAATGATCGCGCTCACGGTCTGCGCCCCATCTTCGACACTTGCAAAGTCCATCAACAGCGTGCGCACTGCCGGCGGGCTCTGGGTGAGGCGAACACACACCTTGGTGGTGATGCCGCACATGCCCTCGCTGCCGACGAATGCGCCGCGGAGGTCGTAGCCGGCGGGCTCGGCGGTGTCACCCCCCAACTGGACAATCTCACCGTCGGGCAGCACCACTTCCAACCCGAGCACGTGTGCCGTAGTGACGCCATCGGCGAGGCAGTGAGGCCCGCCGGAGTTGTTGGCGACGTTGCCGCCGATCGAACAACTCTGCTGGCTGCTCGGGTCCGGAGCGAAGTGCAGGCCGAGCGATGATACGGCCCGCGTGAGGTCGAGGTTCAGAACACCCGGCTCGACCCACGCCAGGCGATTCACCGGATCGACAGCGAGCACCCGGTTCATCTTGGTGGTGACGATGAGAACTGCATCGTCCAGAGGTGTCGCCCCACCGGCCAGACCGGTGCCGGCGCCGCGAGCCACGAACGGCCGACGATGTTTGACTGCTACCCGCACGCACGCCTGAACCTCGGCAGCCGTGGTCGGGAAGCAGACGACTCCGGCACGCCCCTCGAGGTTGGAGGCGTCACGCCGGTAGAGCGCTAGCTCAGTTGCGCCGACCCTAACGCGGTCGGGCGACAGCGCCGCACCGAGCTCGTCGACCAGAGAGTCGATCATGCGCGGAATCGGCGACGATCCTGATCGCGATCGCGGATCTGCTTGAGCACGATGACCTGACCCGGTTCGACCGGCACACCATCGACCAGCACTTCGTCGCCCTCGTCGAGGTCGTCGGCCAACCGCATGGCGCGCCCATCGGCGCGCGCCCGAAGCTCGGCCTCCTTGGCGCGCATCGCTACTCGTCCTTCGGCGACCGCATCGCGCATGCGCGACGCGACACCGTTGGCGATGTTCTTCGGGGCGAGATGCGTTGCGGCTTGCTTCACCTTGCGCTTGGCAATGCCGGCACCGGCCACCCCTGCGACAGCGCCACCCACGAACCACGTCAATCGTTTCATCATGCGGATCTCCGTTCCTTACGACGCAACCGGTTCACCGCGCGAGACGTTCCGGTGGCCAGGGCTGCCGTCTTGATGACCGGCGCGCTCAGCGCTGCTCGAGCGACACGGCTGCCGCCGACGACGGCGCCGCTGATGGCTTCGGCAGAGCCGAGCACTCGATCGAAACGTTCGAGGTCTTCCCGAGCCTCGACGACGGCCGACTTTGCGTCAGCGGTCGATGCCCGAAGCTCTGCCAGCAGCGGATGCGTTTCCTGTCGCAACGCGGTGACCTCGTCGCGCAGCGATCGGGTTGCGTCGAGCACACGCAGGAGCACCACGATCAGCGCGGCGAAGCCGACGCTGCAGAGCACCGCCGCCAACACGACGGCAAGATCACCCGCTGTCACTTGCGTTGTTCCATTCGCTTTGCCACGTCTGCCTCTGCTCCGTGTTCACTCGGTTCGTAGTACCGCTTGTCGCGTTGCTCATCCGGCAGGTACTGCTGGTCGGTCCAACCACGCGGATCTGCATGAGGGTAGTCGTAGCCGACACCATGTCCGAGTGATTCGGCCCCCTTGTAGTGCGCATCGCGCAGATGCGGCGGCACCTCGCCGATGGCACCATCTTGCACGTCGGTGCGGGCGGTCCAGATGGCGGTCGCCGCACGGTTGCTCTTCGGCGCGGTTGCCAGGTGGATTGCCGCTTGGCTGAGGTTGAGCTGCGCCTCGGGCAGGCCGACGTGCTCGAGCGCGTGCGCGGCGGCGACCGCCACCAGCAAAGCCTGAGGGTCGGCCATGCCGATGTCCTCGCTGGCGAAGATGATCATGCGGCGGGCAATGAAGCGAGGGTCCTCCCCGGCCTCCAACATCCTCGCCAGGTAGTAGACCGCAGCCTGCGGATCGCTGCCCCGCATGCTCTTGATGAAGGCACTGATGACGTCGTAGTGGTCGTCGCGTCCATAGCGCAGCGCGCTGGTGCCCAGAGCCGACTCGAC
>DATAJN010000331.1:0-3201 GCA_036262105.1 Ilumatobacteraceae bacterium | reverse complement strand
ACTTGCTGACCAGCTCTACGACAGGACCTTGAAGACCGGATGATTGGGGGCGATCTTTCGGAGCTCACCGTCCGACGACTTACCGCTGACACCATCGAAGAAGACGCCGACCTCTGCCTTCCAACGAGTGAGATAGGCACGAAGGATCTCGACCTTGTCATCGTCGCCGACCTCGGTCGCCCGGAACGCCTCGGTGCGACGACCAACGCGCAGTTCGCCGTCACCCGCGACGCGCAGGTTGCGCACCCACTGAGTCTCCCCGCGCGGCGCCACCAGATACCGTTCGCCGCCGAACGTGAGCAGGTTGACCGGCGTCGTTCGCCACTCCCCGCTCGTGCGTCCTCGCACCCGGGATCGGACGGCTTCCACCAATGGCGGTTCCACGAAACATGCTTAGCGCGTCGCGACCTGCACGGTCGCGCCGCGGGCATCGCCCGTGTGGTTGGGCAAGACCTCTGCGACCGGTAAGGATTCTCCCATGCCCGAATCAGAACCTGTCCGCAGGTACCTCAAGCCCGGGTGGTTCACCCGCAACGTCTTCAACGCCGTGGTCGCCGGGCTCACCCGCGCCGGCGTGAGCGTGTGGGGATCGCGCCAGCTCCGGGTGCGAGGACGCACGAGCGGGGAGTGGCGAACGACGCCGGTCAACCTGCTCACGTTCGGCGGCGAACGGTATCTCGTGGCGCCGCGCGGGGAGACTCAGTGGGTGCGCAACCTGCGCGTCGCGGGTGACGGCGAACTGCGCGTTGGTCGTCGCACCGAGGCGTTCCGGGCGGCCGAGATCGGCGACGATGACAAGGTCGAGATCCTGCGTGCCTATCTCACTCGTTGGAAGGCAGAGGTCGGCGTCTTCTTCGATGGTGTCAGCGGTAAGTCGTCGGACGGTGAGCTCCGCAAGATCGCCCCCAATCATCCGGTCTTCAAGGTCCTGTCGTAGAGCTGGTTTGACTCGCCGCGGCGGCTGTGGATTGTCGCTCGGGCCCCTGTGTGGTCTTCACGGATCTCTGGGCGTTTCAAGGCGCTTCGATGCGCTCATGTCGAGCCGACGAGCGCTACGCCTCGTCCAGCTGTCCATCCTCGACGCGATAGACGAAGCCGCGAATGTGTTCCTTGTGTTGGATGAACGGATTGATCTCGAGTCGCCGAATTGACTGACGAACGTTCTGGTACGGATCCTTGAAACCCTCGAACGCCCACCCCGGGCGAAGCCCGGTCTCAGCTTCGATCGCATCTTTGAGCGTGTCGCCGATCAGCCTCTGCATTCCGCAATCGGTGTGGTGAACCAAGAGGATTTCGCGGGTCCCGAGTAGGCGCTGAGACAGCACCAGGGAGCGGACCACATCGTCGGTCACGATCCCACCTGCGTTACGGATGATGTGCGCGTCACCGTGTGCGAGCCCGAGCATCTCAAAGATGTCCATTCTGCTGTCCATGCACGCGACCACCGCCAATCGCCGGCGCGGTTGCAGGCCCAGATCGTGGCCGACGAAGCTCGCGACGTATCGAGCGTTGTGCGCCAACAGCTCATCGGTGTTCGGCGCGAACGAGTCGTCGCCTGCGGACACGTCTGGAGAGACTAGTCACGGCTCAGTTCAAGCCCAGAGCCGTAGTCAGTGCATCGTCGAGGGCCCAGCTCCTCGACCGCGAGGTGACCCACGCGCTCGCCCAAGCGCTGTATGTCGACCGCTCCGATTGGCATGGGCGAGCTACCGTGCTGCGATTCGCCTCCGGATTAGGTTGTTCGGAGTACGCACGCGTGCTGCCAGTAGCACCGTCTCGAGACAAGGGGGCCGAGCGTGGGCACGGAGGAGAACAAGGCCGTTGTTCGTCGGTTCATGACAGAGGTGCTGGCCGGGGGCAACCTCGATGTGGTCGACGAAGTGGTCGCACCGAACTACGTGAACGTCGCCATGGGTGGCGCCGATATCGCCGGCCTCAAGGCGATGGTTGCCGCCATGAGGGTGGTCGTGAAGGAACAGCGGCTCGAAGACGAGGAGTTGATGGCCGAGGGCGATGCCGTGTTTGCACGGTTCAGCTACGTCCTCAACCTCTTCGACGGAACGACGACGACTGTGCGGGCCATGGCGTACTACCGCCTGGCCAACGGCAGGATCGTGGTCAACGATGTGATGTTCGACCCGGACCTGATGCAAGGGCTCGGCCCCCTCATGGCACCACCGTCTGGCGCAACATCCTGAACGGGTGCATCCCATGCCGCTGGTTGCTGTTGGCGGCGAGTCGCAGGCGTTCAGCCGGGCGCCGGTTGCGAATCGAGAGTCGCCACCGCCGCGGGCGGGGGTGGCGGCGCGGGCTCGATGATATCGATGCCCTTTTCCCAGAGTTCGATGCTCTGAATGATCCAGAAGGTGACGAACGCGACCGATTCGATGATCTCGACCACAAGCACTACGTAATACCCGTGGCGAAAGACGATGCCGACGACGAACCCGACGCCCATGAGCGTCGCGCACGCGTAGTAGGCCACGCGCAGGATGCCACTGGCAGAGCGGGCAGTAGCGATGACGAAGATCCCGGCGAGTGCAAACATGAGGATCGCCGAGTAGCTATGCGCGTGGACTTTGAAGCTTGCAGGCCACTTCTTGCGCCACACGACCAGGCCGACGAGGACGAAGGCTGCGCCGAGCATAGGACCGACGGTCTCCTTCCGAACCCAGCTCTTCGCGCCCTTGGGGTCCTTGTGCTTGAAGACCACGGGGCCGAGGACGAGCAGTAGCGCTCCCACGCCGCCGATGATGAAGGCACGTAGGTTGTTGTCGGAGAATGCGCTTGGGATGGTTCCTATGGCTGGGTCGATCGCGCACCTGAGCCCTGTCAACGACGGTCGACCCGTCGGGACAAACGCGACGACCGGTGCTAGGAACCCGGCGATATTCAGGAGCGTCTCGCGCAGCCAGGTTGCGCCGCGGATTGCGACCAGCGCGAGACCAATGAGGCCCAGCGCAGCAATGAACACCGAGTGCACCGGCGTGTAGTAGAACGCGCTCACAGAGCCTTGGAGGCAGTGCTCCTTGCGCCACTGGAGGACGAGCGAGACGCCCAGCGTGGCAACCACCACGACGATCGAGAGTCGCAGATACCGGTACGTCGATTTCGCATACTGCCACTGGTCATCCGTGGCAGCTGCTGCGTCGGACTGAGCCATTCGAGTGCCCCTTTCGTAGAGACGCGCCAGTCCATCGA
>DATAJN010000330.1:0-3239 GCA_036262105.1 Ilumatobacteraceae bacterium | reverse complement strand
CCGGCGCCGACCTCGAGTATTCGCCCACCCACGTGTGGCGCGATCAGATCGAGGATCCAGGCGGAGTACTTCTTCGATTGCTCCAACTCCTCCAGGACTCCGAGCAGGTACGCGTCTGCGGCGGCGAAGGCCTCCGGGGTCCGTTCACGCCTCGGCGCCCGCTTCACAGTGACCTCGTCATCGGCTTACGGCGAAATCGATCGCCGACCCTCGAGTAACGAATGATGCAGTACAGAGCACGAGCCGCGTCGCGTCGGCCGATCTTCTTGCCGTCCGCGTAGGTTCGTCCTGCGTACGAAACGCCCACCTCGTAGATGCGCCATCCGCCCTTGGCGACCTTGGCGGTGATCTCCGGCTCGAATCCGAAGCGATCTTCCTCGATCGTGATCGATTGGATGACCTCGCGGCGAAACAGCTTGTAGCACGTCTCCATGTCGCTCAGGTTGAGCCCGGTGAACATGTTCGAGGCCAGGGTGAGCAACCTGTTGCCGAGAGAGTGCCAGAAGTAGAGAACTCGGTGCGGACGACCCGACTGGAACCGCGACCCGAAGACCACGTCGGCCTTGCCGTCGAGTATCGGGGCCAGCAGCTCACCGAACTCGTTGGGGTCGTATTCGAGATCGGCATCCTGCACGATGACGTAGTCGGACGTTGCTTCGGCAAAGCCCGTGCGCAACGCGGCACCCTTGCCCTTGTTGCGTTCGTGGAAGACCACGTGGACGGTCGCGCTGTCGATGTCGCTCAAGATCTGGCGCGTGCCGTCGGTCGAGCCGTCGTCGACGACGACGATCTCGCGGACCCACGGAGAATCGGCGACCCTCTTCAGCAGGGTGAGAACAGTGTCACGCTCGTCGTAGCAGGGGACGACGACCGACAAGCATGGTCGCGCGACGTGTGACACGAACCTTTACGTTAGTTGCTCGCTCTCCTCGTCAGGGCACTCGTCAACGATCGTCGAAGCGAGCAACAGCACCACGACCAGCAGCCCGAAGCGGTGCAGGTCGTCGAATGCCGCAGGCCAAGAGGGATTGGCGACGAGGTGATACCGCAGTTGGCGTCTGATGATCAGTGCCGCGAGCGCCGAGATCAACACGAGCGAGCCCACACCGGCGAGCGCCGGGCGCCGCAGGGCGACGACTGCGAGGCCGACAACCGCGGCGATGGCACCGTACGCCGGCGAGATCGACACCGTCGCCAGCACGGCGAGCACACACGCAACGATCACGGCCTGGCGACGACCGACCCGCTCGACCGGCCACGCCGGGACCGCTGCCCTCGGCACCTGCATCTCGGCGATCGTTCGGTCGCGCCAGATCAGCACCACACAGGCCAGTATCGCCAGGGCAGCCAGGAACATGCCGATCCACATCGTGCGCTGCGGGGTCCACGTCATCGTGACCGTGACGGGTGAGTTCGAGCCGGGTAGCCACCAGCCGTTGAAGCCTCCGGAGATCGGCCTGGGGGCCCCGAGCCCGGAACCGCTCATCGTCGCCCGCCAGCCGTCGTTGTAGCCCTCACCGAAGATCAACCAGCATCCAGCGGGACAGCCGGCGACGGTCGCCGTACGGGTGGTGCGACTGCGCTGTACCGACACGGTCGGCGACGAGGCCGGCTCGACGGGCGGCTCCTGGCTGCTGAGCACGACCCGATCGACATCGACCCCGGTTGCGATTCCCGGCGTCGTTGTGAGCCGATGTTCACCCTGCGCCAGTTCCAGCGGCGCCCCGTCGCACGGTTCGACATCGACGGCTGCACCGCTGACCAGCCGGGTGACGTCATCGTGGCTCACCGCGACGGGCAGGGGTCGACCGTCGATCTCGACGAGATCGGTCCTGCAGTCGGGCGGAGGGTCGAGTGGTCGCGGCGCAGCGATCGTCGGCGCCGAGATCTCCCGGATCGCCACAGGAAGCACCGTTGGCTCTCCGTATCGGCGATCGACCGTCGTGTGCACATCGATACCGTCGACCGTCAGCAGCAGGTTCGAGCCCGAAGCTGCCGGGAACTGGATCGTGCTGCGTCCGTCTCCGTCGGGCGCCGGCACGTCGACGGCGGTCGACACGCCGCCCACTGTGACCGTGACACTGGTGATCGTGCTGTGCTGTTGGTCGACGGACTGCGTCAGTTCGAAGGAAGACACCGGCACCATTGGGTCGAGTGGAACATCGAGCGTCGAGCCAACTGCGTTGGAGAATGGAGACGTCCAGGCGGAGGCGAGGTCTCCGTCGATTGCCTGAGCGGCCGTGGATCGCGGATCTCCTGTGAGCCGTTGGTTGGAGGTCGCGGTGGCCACACCGGCAAGTGTGTTGAGCACTTCGTCGGACGCTCGAGCGTCTTGGCGGAGTGTGATCCTCGCCGCAAGGCTTCGATCGGTGCCCAGCCGGAACGCACGGACAAGTTGTGGTTCGGGATCGCTCCTCCACCGGTCGAGCGGATCGGCGCGGAGCCGTGTGAGCACGATGGCCAACGGAGTCGCCGCCGAGACATCGCTTGCGTCTGTCGGCACGGAGACCACCTCGAGGTGCGCCCCAAGACCCAGTTCGGCGAACCCAACGGCTGACAGCCCAGGATCGGTGGCACCCGGACGATCGGCGACGGCGGTGATGGTGATGCGCACGAACTTCGACCCCTGCGGGACGTCGACTCGTTGGCCGCTGCCGGCGAGCGACGTGTCGTCGAGGGCGACGACCTGCGATGCCCCGGAGTCGAAATCGAGGCGCACCGACGAGATCATCCGCGACGCTCCGAGCTGCTGGGATTGCAGCAGCGACAGACCCGACAAGTCACCCGCCACCTCCAGGCTCTGTCCGATCGGGTTGGACCGGTCTGCGACCAGCCAGGCAGTGGTCGGATCACCATCGGCGGCCATCGCCGGTCGGTCTTCCGGCCGATAGGCGAACGGCTCTCCGTAACTCGTCGCCTTGATGTCCAATCCCTCGACGTGCGCGGTGGTTTGATCGTTGGGCAGCTGAGTGGCGAACACGGGCAGCCGCTGATCTGCGGTGTCGCGTTGCAGCAGGTCGGAGGCCGGACCGCCGGTCTCGGTGAAGCCGACGACGTCTTGCGTGCCGCGCCATTGATGGGCGCGGTCACGATTCGAGTCGGTGACGATCACCAGGTTCGCCTCGTCGATTCGATCGCTGGATGTGAGATCAGCGGCGTACAGCAGGGCCTCGTCACCGTGCAGCAAACCCGCCGCGGCGGCGTCGACCACACCGTCACCGCTGCCGGCCAGCACGACG
>DATAJN010000329.1:0-2563 GCA_036262105.1 Ilumatobacteraceae bacterium | reverse complement strand
GTTGGCCGAGGCCTTGGAAGTGGACTAGGAACCGGATATCGATACGCCCAACTGACACGAACGGAGCACCGCAATGACCGACGAGTCGCGCATCGAAGAGGAATACGAGCCAGACGACATCGATCCGGACAACCCGATCGCGTCGTTGGCTGACGCCAAGGAGTTGCCCGTCGAAGCAGACCCTGCCGACTGGATCGACCAACAGACCGTCATTCCCGAAGACCTGGAAGAGGACAGGCCGCTGGGGGACTGATGGGCGCCGATTCGCAGTCGGTGACGATGGATGCATGGCGTGTCGTCCGTCCCGGCTCCCTCGCATCGGGTCCTCTCGTAAGATCCCGCGTGCCGATCCCCGAGCCCGGTGCCGGAGAGGTGCTTGTTCGGGTGTTGCCCTCGACGACCTGTGGAACGACCGTGTCGACGGAGCTGCAGTTCTGACTCCTTCGTAGGCGACGTCAGCCGGGCTGGTTCGACACGCCGGCGAGGGCAGCGATGAACTCGTCGGGCTGTTCGAGGCTGAGGGTCAACTCTTTGAGCTTCAGGGGAAATCCCATGCAGTGGCCGCGGCTCGGAGGATCGATCGAGACACGCACCAGCCCGCTGCTCGAGCCGTTGATGAGCCACCGCCCGCGCCACCCGTGTGCGCCCCATCCCAGTACTGGGCCGCTGACGCGAGCCGCAGCACTCAGCGAGGATCGGGGAACCGAAGCGGAAAATGCCCATCTTCCAACACCCATCGACACCACGAGGCGTTCCGCCGTCAGCTCGACGTGGCAGGTGCGGGGACCGCAGAGCACGACAGTCATGACGATCCTGTTGAACGCGTTGAACCTCAGTTCGAACTTGCCTTCGGCACGCGAAGGCCCAACGGATTGGCTCATCAGCGGTCCCCTCTCCGATCGAAGTCAATCTAACGACTCCGCTCGACTGCCTGGTACTGCCCCGTTCCGAAGTTTTGTGGGCGCGTGCCGCTCGCGTCCTGTTTCGTTCCCACGATGCACCGCGCCACGCCCGGAACCCGGACCTTGCCGTCCTTCTCGAACGCGCTCACCTTCGCAATGGCGTTTGCCCGAATCCGTTCCCGTGCCGGTTCGTCGACCCTCTGAAGCGCCGCAACTGCGAGCGAGACGTGGTCGCTGATCATCTCCCAATACTCCTCGGGCGATCGCGTCACGAGTTCGACGTCGACGTCCCACTCGGCAACGTCGCGTAGCCCCGCGCCCTCGTACAGAGCACTGACATATCCCGGGGCAGCGCACCGAAACATGTTCGGTCCGTCCCGGT
Organism: Ilumatobacteraceae bacterium; assembly: GCA_036262105.1. Lineage (GTDB taxonomy): Bacteria > Actinomycetota > Acidimicrobiia > Acidimicrobiales > Ilumatobacteraceae > JAENVT01. The sequence goes on along the minus strand of DATAJN010000329.1, from coordinate 1,279 downwards.
CGGGTGGCGCCACCTCCGCCTCGGTCGCGATTGCTTGCATGGCGATCGACGTCCACGGGTTTTCCTCGGGCTTGACCCATACCGACGAGCAGAGACGTCCGCCCGGCTTGAGCACGCGCCCGAACTCGGCCGTCGCCTTGGCCACGTCGGGGAAGAACATGTACCCAAAACGCACGGAAACGCTATCGAATGTGGCGTCGTTGAACGGCAGGTCATCGGCGCTGCACACCTTCGTCTCGATGTTGGCGATACCTTGCGCCCTGGCTCGTCGCGCGGCTATGTCCAGCATCTCCGGTGCGAGGTCGGTCAGCACGGTGCGTCCCTTCGGCGACAGTCTGGCGATGGTCAAACCCGGCTCACCCGTGCCCGCGGCGACGTCGAGATGCTGCTGATCTTCAGCGATGTCGAGACGCTCGATGATCGCTGCACCGACCGGGCCCAGCTGATCCATGATGACCGAGTCCCACTTCTCCCAGCTCGCCGATAGCCCGGCCCACGTCGCTCGCTGAACGGCTCGGATCTCATCGCCGCTCGGCATCGTCCCACCCGCTGTCGATGTCTCTATCGAACACGAAGACACTCCTTCCTTGGCGGGAGTGCATGATGCTCGCTCAGTGCTCGTTGTGCAACAGCCGCCTGCCGCCAACCGCATCACGGGACGCTGGCTTCGGGCTACTCGGAGGCGATTGCCGCCAGCACGTCGAGCCGGGCGGCCCGGCGAGCCGGACGAGCAGCGGCCAGGATGCCGCACAGGATGGCGATGACAAGCACCACCACGATCGTGACCAGCGGCACGCTGAGCTTGCTGAAGCCCTGATCGCGCAGTGCGAAGATGACTGCCCAGCCCAGCACGACGCCGATGACGACCCCCTGCACGGCCCCGAGCAACGCAGTGATCTCCGACTCCATACGAATGATCGAGCGGATCTGTCGCCTGCTGGCACCGACGGCTCGGAGCAGGCCGAGCTCATGCGTGCGCTCGTACACCGACAGGCTCAACGTGTTGGCAATGCCGAATACAGCGATGATGACCGCGAGGGACAGCAGGCCGTACACGAGGTTGACAAAGGTGTCGATCTGCGCAGCCTGCGATTCGATGTAGCCCGACTTGCTCTCGAGCTTGGCGATCGGATACGCGGCTACAGCTTTGCGCAGCTCGCTCTCGACCGTGGTCTGGTTCGCTCCCGGCGCAAGGTCGACGTAGATGCTGAAGTCGTATTGATCGCCGCCACCCTTCGCGTAGAACGACTTGGCAACGGTATACGGGCCGGCCAGTTCG
>DATAJN010000328.1:0-1748 GCA_036262105.1 Ilumatobacteraceae bacterium | reverse complement strand
ACCACCGAGTAGTGCTGAGAGCGGCATCGAACATCGCCGCAACCACGAGCCGGGCATCGGCGTCACGGCGGAGCTCGCCGCTCGCAGCGCCGCGTTCGATCACCGACGCCCACAGCTTGGCCGCTTCGACCAGCAGCTCGGCCACTGGTTGCAACGTCGGCATCGCCGAGAACGACTGCGCGTCGTTGCGGATCATCCGCGTCTCGTTGGGCGTCTGGGCAGCTTCGGCAACGGCGGTCTTGATCAACGCGCGGAGCGTTGCGGTTGCCGGCCCGCCCGCGCCGACGAGTTCGCGGTACTGGCCGACCTGGCGCTCCATTACCGGCAGCAACAGCTCGGCGACCATCTGCTCCTTCGAGTCGAAGTGGTGGTAGAGGCTGCCGGAGAGGATGCCGGCCGCCGACCCGATGTCGCGAACCGTGGTGCTGGCGACGCCGCGTTCGGCGAACTGCTCGGCTGCGATCGAGAGGATCTCGTCGCGGCGCGACCTGGTCACGTCATTCGATTCCTGAGACGCGACGGAAGTCGTCGACATCGGTCCACTCCCGGCCGACCTGGGCGAGCAGATGATTGCCGGCGAGGTTGCGTGGCTGGCTGGCCAGGTAGAACCGCTCGTACAGCTCACTTCGTGAGCCGAGTGCGGATCCGGCGAAGTCCCAGGCCATTCGGAAGATCCTCGCCCGTTCCTCGGCGCTGATGTCGTTGGCCCCCGGAAGGTAGCGGCGCAACAGCGGACCCAGCTCTGGATGCTCGAAGGCCGCCTCGTTGGGCGTGCACAGCAAGTTGTGACTGCCGAGCGTCTTGAAGATCTCGTTGACACGAGTCATCCACGACGGCATCAGGGCGCGCAACGCGGTGAACGGTTCGGCGGCGCAGAACCAGCCGCCGTAGCGGTACTGACGCGCCCCGGCCTCGGCAGCCAGGATCGTGGCGCGAGTCATGTCGGCATAGGTCACCAGTTCGCCCAGCAACTGGGTGGCCTCGGAGCGGGCGCCCATGTTCTGCACCTCGACCATCTTGCAGGCCAGGTCGTAGGCGAATTCGAGCTTCACCGCGGCACGGATCGCGGTTTGCTGGATGATGTTCGCGGCCCATCCGTGCTTCATCAGGCTGCCGTACACGTCGAGATCGCCGGCGATGAACACGCGCTCCCACGGAACCTCGACCTCGTCGAAGATCATGAATGCGTCCTGCTCGTCGAAACGTGACGAGAACGGATGATCGGCGCGGGATCCGTCGACGGTGTAGTGGTCGCGGCACACCGTGTGCAGCCCCTTGGAACCGACGGGCACCGAGAAGCACAGGGCGTACGACGGGTCGGCGTCTTTGGGCAGTGGATGCGCCGGGTAGACGAAGTTCTCGTCGGCGAACGGCCCGAGGGTGCCGAGGATCTTGGAGCCGCTGACGACGATGCCATCCGCCGTGCGTCGCACGACGCGAGGAGCCAAGTCGGCGTTGATGCCCTCGACGTCGCCGACCGCCTTGTCGATCACGGGGTTGATGATCGTGTGGGTCAGCGACAGATCGCCGAGCGCGACCTCACGTTGGAATGCGGCGAGTGCCGCTCCGGCACGCGTGTCGCCGTTCTTCTCGAACAGGCTGCGCTGGGCGACGAAGCCGGCGACGGTGACGTTGACGTAATCGGGGGTGCGGCCGAGCATTCCGATCGAGTAGCGCGCCAGGCGATCGAGCGCCCGATGCCGGCGCCGCAGGTCGTCGTCGCACAGGGGGATGATGTGGCTGGCGTT
>DATAJN010000327.1:0-2755 GCA_036262105.1 Ilumatobacteraceae bacterium | reverse complement strand
CTGTCGGTGATGATGTCGCGAACGACGTCGAGTTGTGTTACCACGATCACGGCGAGGACCGTAAAGGAACCGATGTCGATCAGACCATCCACATCGACTCGATTTCGACCCCGCCCACCTACGGTCAAGCTCGACAATCCGAGGGCGATCGCGCAGTACGACGTGAGCCAGAAGGCGTCGGCTACCGACAGATCCGAGAACGCGCCTTGGAGGAAACCCAACAGGTAGTAGATGGCATCGCCGATGGCCGACAACGTGACCCCGACAGCGACGCAACCCCAAGCGAATCGCTGCTGGCCTGATTGTCGTCTGGCGCCGATCAGGGCAGCCACTGCAGCGCCGCACGTCAGCGACAAGTAGGTGAGCTGCCCGATCGCACCGTCGGGACGCAGCACGTGGGTGGCGCAGATGCACGCCACCACCCCGACCCCGACCACGGTTCGGGGGGCCACACGTGTCGACCGGTTCGCCCGAGACGCGCTACCGCTCAGAGCGGTCGGTTGGACGCGTAGAGCAATGGCCACCTGTTGAGGGTACCCCATCGCCGCGCCGATCAACCCGGGCCACGGGGCCTTCTGTGCAGGACCGAAAGGGTCGAATCGATCGGTCAGGAGACCTATTGGTCGGTGTCCGCACCCGAAGCCCTGGCGTACGATCCGCGATAACTGCCCACCCCATCCCCGACCGTGAACGGAGACAACGACATGGAGCACCTGGCGGCGTGGCCCGACCTCACCTTGTCGCAGTGGGAAGATACCCGCGACACGTTGCACCTGTGGACTCAGATCGTCGGGAAGGTACGACTCGGTCTGATGCCGATGATCAACCACTGGTGGCAGGTGCCCCTCTACGTGTCAGCCCGCGGTCTCACGACCTCGCTGATGCCCGCCGGCGATCGCGGCCTCGAGATCGAATTCGACTTCGTCGACCACATCCTCGAACTCCGCACGACCGACGGCGACCGACGACACATCGCACTTCAACCGCAAACTGTGGCGAGCTTCTATGCAGCCACGACCTCGTCGCTCGATCAGCTCGGAATCAGTGTGCGATTGTTCGCACGGCCATCCGAGGTGGTCGAGGCGATCCCCTTCGACCACGACGAGGTGCACCACTCCTACGATGCCGACGCCGCTCACCGATTCTGGCTGGCATTGGTACAAGCCCACCGCGTGATGTTGCAGTTCCGGGCGCGGTTCGTCGGCAAGGTCAGCCCAGTCCACTTCTTCTGGGGAGCGGCCGACCTCTGCACCACCCGATTCTCCGGTCGGCCGGCACCGAAGCACCGCGGTGGGGTTCCGAACTGTCCCGACTGGGTGCAACAGATGGCCTACAGCCACGAAGTCTCGAGCTGCGGCTTCTGGCCGGGCGGCGCAGACGAGGGTGCCTTCTACGCATACGCGTATCCGCAGCCGGAGGGATTCGCGCAATGGCCGGTCGAGCGACCAGCTCACTACGACACGAACCTGAGTGAGTTCCTGTTGCCATACGCGGCGGTGCGCGCCGCGCCGGATCCCGACGCGATGTTGCTGTCGTTCTTCCAGAGCACCTACGACGCCGCGGCCGAGCTCGCCGGTTGGGATCGCCCGGCGCTCGAGATCGCTCGATGATCCGCGAGCGGCCGTGACCCGAATCGAAACCGATGACGCGACGGCGGGCCTCGCTCTTCGCTCCAAGAACGGACGGGTGGCCCTCATCGCAACGGTTGCGGCGAGTGCGATGGCCAGCCTCGACGCGACGGTGGTGACGGTTGCGCTGCCCGACATCGGCAAGGAGTTCGACGCGACTGTCAGCACGTTGCAATGGGTGCTCACCGGCTATCTGATCGCCCTCGCCTCGCTGATCCTGCTCGGCGGCGCACTCGGCGATCGCTTCGGTCGTCGCAAGATCTTCATGATCGGAACCACGTGGTTCGCAGTCGCCTCGCTGCTGTGCGGGCTGGCAACTGGCATTGAGTTCCTCGTAGCGGCCCGGGTGCTACAAGGCGTCGGCGGAGCCTTGCTCACTCCGGGGAGCCTGGCGATCCTGCAGGCGAGCTTCCGGGAATCGGACCGCGCCGCCGCCGTGGGAGCCTGGTCGGGACTTGGCGGTGTGGCCGGAGCCATCGGCCCATTCGTCGGCGGAGGGCTCGTCGACGGTCCCGGATGGCGTTGGGCGTTCCTCGTCAACGTGCCCGTGGCGGCCGTGGCGATCGCGTGCGCACGGTCAGCGGTTCCCGAGTCGCGCGACTCGAATGCACATCGCCGACTGGATCTCATCGGCGCCGTGCTCGCTGTGATCGGGTTGGCTTCCGCAACGTGGGCATTCACCGCAGCCGGCGAACGTGGATGGTCCGATCTCACCGTTGTCGTAGCGCTCGTCATCGCGGTCTCCGCACTACTCGGGTTCGTCCGCCGCATGTTGCGCGCCCGCGATCCGCTGGTTCCGCCGGCGCTGTTCCAGAACCGCACCTTCACCGTACTGAACATGGCCACCGTGCTCTTGTACGCACCGCTCGGGGCTTCGTTCTTCCTCATCGCCTACGAGCTGCAGGTCGCCTCGGGCTGGTCGGCCCTCCAGGCCGGAGTGGCCTTGTTGCCGGCAACGATCCTGATGTTGGCGCTGTCGGCGCAGTCGGGGTCGCTGGCGCAGAAGATCGGACCGCGACTGCAGCTGACCGTCGGGCCGTTGGTAGCCGGAGTCGGACTGTTGCTCCTCACCCGGATCGGTTCGAGCACATCGTGGGCGAGCGACGTTTTACCGGGTGCCGTTGTGT
>DATAJN010000326.1:0-1761 GCA_036262105.1 Ilumatobacteraceae bacterium | reverse complement strand
TGCCATGGGTGGACATTACCGCCGAGTAAGAAGAATAGATTGGAAAAATCGATCTTCAGTCACCGGCGAGCACTCTTTTGAGCGAATCGACGAGGTCACTGACCTCGGACGGCTCCCTCGCTGTGCCGAAGACGACGAAGTCGGGCCGCTGCAGAACTGCGACCACGCCGTACTCGGCAAACCACCGGCCGTAGGCGCCGTCAACGTCGCCGAAGCCGTCTGGACCGCCGATCTGCACGACCACGCCGTCAATGCCTGCAAACCACGCTGCGGTGTCGGCGTGAAGTACCGTCGGCCCGTTCGTGACCAGCCGCCATCCGGCACCGACGGTGTCGTCGAACCGAAGCCGCACGTCGCCGCGCTCGACGTCGGCCTGCAGGAAGAGCGCACCGGCCTGCGGCGAGCCAGCGAGGATGACGCCCTCGGTGATACCGGGGAACGGAGGAATGTCGGTGAGGCTCCCGTCGAAGCCGGCCAAGAGCATTTCATCGCGGCCGCTGACCTCCTCGGGGCTCGACGCACAGATCATCTTGCCCATGTCGATGGCGAGCTCGATGACGGCTTTCATGTTCGGCGCCCGCTCGGGTCCGTAGGTGTCGAGGAGGCTGTCGGGTGCCAGGCCGCTCAACACCATGTCGAGTTTCCACGCCAGGTTCGCCGCGTCGCGCAGCCCGGCACACAGCCCTTGCCCGGCAAAGGGCGGCGTCTGGTGGGCGGCGTCGCCGGCAAGCAGTACGCGCCCTTTGCGCCACTCCTGCACCCAACGAGCTTGGAAGCGATAGACCGCGTGCCGCTCGAGACGTGCGTTCTGTGGCGTGGCGCCCCATGGCTCGAGCAAGCGCCACGCGGTTGTCTCGTCGTTGAGCTGCTCGGGGGTCTCGCCCGGTAGCGCCATGAACTCCCACCTACGACGTCCCGGTCCGCCCGACACGCACGTCGTCGGCCGAGCAGGGTCGCAGATCTGCACGTTCAAGGGATCGAAGATGCGCGGCTCGGCGAAGATGACGTCGACGATGAGCCAGTCGTAGAAGAACGCACGATCGACCATGTCGACGCCGAGCGCAGCTCGGATCGTGCTGTTCGCGCCGTCGCAGCCGACCACGTAGTGGGCGTGGACAGACGGGGCGTCGCCGAGGACGCGCAGACTCCGTCGGCCCGCTACGTCGCCCTCCGCCTCGACGCGCTGGCCGCGCACCGTGACGGCGGTCCCCTCGTCGTCGAGATCGACGACCTGGACGCCGCGGTGCACCTCGACGGTGGGGAGCTCGGCGACCCGCTCGTACAGCACGGCTTCGAGGTCGGGCTGGGAGAACATCGACGACTGCGGCCAGCCCGACAGACCTTGGCCGACTCGGCCGAAACGCACCAGAGGTTGGCGGTCGGCATTCTGGAATTCGTACACCTCGACCGGCTCGGTGATCTTGGTGACGGCGTCGGTGACTCCGCAGGACTGGAGGATGCGGCCGGCCTCGTGATCGAAGTGCACCGCGCGCGGCAGGGGGTAGGGCTCCGCCCATCGCTCCAGCACCGACACCCGCCACCCTCGCTGGGCGAGGAGGATGGCCAACACTGCGCCGACCGGTCCGTATCCGACGATCGCCACATCGGTGACGTCATGTTGGGGTGGCTGCGCGTCGGTCTGCAACGAGTTCATCGGTCGGTCCTTTCGGTGGTGGGGACGATGTCGACCTCGCCGAGATAGCTGGCGTGGAGGAGCGACACATCGTCGCGCAAGTCAGCAGCCGGGGCGGACAGCACGAG
>DATAJN010000325.1:0-2699 GCA_036262105.1 Ilumatobacteraceae bacterium | reverse complement strand
TGGTCGTTCATCTCGACGTCGCCCACCGTGGCCTCGGCACGGCCAGTTGCGGCCCGGACGTGTTGCCCCAGTACCGGCTCCCGGCGGGCAGGTTCACGTTCGCCTACCGGCTGTCGTTGCTGTGATCGTGAGACGAGCGCGAGCTTTGGATGGACGATGTCCGCATCGAACGTAGGCACTTCGCCTGGTGACGCCGGTGCAACCCGGCGACCGGTCACCCGGGGCCGCATAGCGAGTCAGCAACGCTCGTGAATCGTCTGTGACGATTCAGCGTGTGCCGGTCGGCGATCCGGGCGCCACGGTCTCTGACCACCAGCGTATTTGTCGACGATTGGCGCCCAGATCTTGGGCCTCGCGCAGGGGACATATCGTCACTGACGATTCGCGACGGCCCGGCGGCGGCAGGGCGGCCAACACCAGGCGGTGCGGAGCTTTCTAGGTGGACTCGAAGTCGGCCTGGCACCAGACGTGTCCGCGTCCGTCGATCAGCGCGGCAGTCGTGATGGCGCCCGGGTCGATGTCGAGCGTGGCATTCCACGCCGCGTCGCTGTTCAATGTGACCGGCAACACGCGATCGGCGCCCGTTCGTTCCGTGATCCGCAGGGAGTAGGTATCGCCCGTCTGGCCGTACCGCTCGATCTGGTCGGCCCAACCCGGAAGCGCCAGGCGCACTCCGGTGGGATGGTGATTGTCGAGGTATATCCACCCGACGACCTGTCCATCGGCTGTCTTCATCTTGGCCGCGGCGAGCGCCGGCTTGGCCGTCGGCGCGATGGCAACGATGAGCCCGATCAACAACGCCAGGCATGCCGCTACTGCCAGGGATGCAACCAGGCCGCGCCGCCTGATGCGCAGCGGCGCAACACGGGTTGGAGGAGTGATCGCATGCATGACCCGCGCCTCGAACCCCGCCGACGGTTCGATGCTCGGCGCGAACTCGCGAAGGAGCTCGTCGGTCACTCCCGACAGTGACGTGACGAGTTGCCGGCACGAGCTGCACCCGTCGAGATGTTCGAGCGCTTCGGCGCGCTCGCGTCCACCCAGCACACCGAGTGCCAACTCTGGCGCGGCGTCGGCGAGCTGTGCACAATCGAAGGCCGTCACAGCGGCACCTCCGTGAGCCCTTCGCGGAGCTTGAACAGCGCCACGCGGAGTCGGGACTTCACGGTGCCGAGCGGTACGTTCCAGGCCTCGCTGATCTCCTTGGCGGTGAACCCGTAGTAGGCCGCGGCCATCAGGGTGTCGCGCTGTTCTTGGGGCAACGCGCGCATTGCCGCGGCGACGGGTGCGATGGCATCGCGGGGGCTGACGATCTGGTCGGCATCGGCCAGGTCGGGCAGCGCGTCGAGCGGCTCGAGGGGGAGGCGATCAAGAAGCCGCCCGCGGGCCCTGACGTAGTCGAGAGAGGTGTTGCGGGCGATGGCGAGCAACCACGCTGCGGCCGAACCACGGCGCGGATCGAAGCTTGCCGCGTACCGCCAGGCGCGTACGAAAGTGTCTTGCGCCACTTCCTCTGCTGCGGCGCGATCGCGGATGATCGACAGGGCCAAGCCGTAGACGCGACCTTGGAAGCGACGTACCAGCACCCGCGCCACATCGGTGTCGCCGACGCCGAGACCGGCGACCAGGGCCTCATCCGACGCGTTCCACACACCGTGTACTACCGGTGGCGGCGTCGGAAAGGATCTGTCGCCGATGAATCCGTTGGCCATCGACATCCAGTACTACCACTCATTTCGGCGCAGGCGGCGCTTCGGTCCGCCCGCGCCCGTCTCGCCGCCAGCGGTCGGTGGGTAGCGACTGCGTAGGCTCGACACGTGGCAGACGCGATCATTCGTGCGCAGGGATTGACCAAGATCTATGCGGGCGGAGTCGGAGGAGATGTCGTCGCAGTCGACGAGATCGAGCTCGAGATCAACTCCGGCGAGATCTACGGATTGCTCGGCCCGAACGGCGCCGGCAAGAGCACGACCATTGGCATGCTCACCACCCGGGTCGTGCCCACACGTGGTTCGATCCTGATCCATGGTGTCGACCTGGTGGCACGGCCGGCGCTGGCCAAGCAGTTGATCGGCGTCGTCCCGCAGAGCAACACGCTCGACCGGGCGATGACAGTGTTCGAGAACCTCGAATTCCACGGCCGCTACTTCGGCATGAGCGCTAAGCAGGCCAAGGGGCTGGCCACGGAGCTGCTGCAACGTGTGCGGCTCATCGAGCGATCCGGTGCGCCGGTCATGGCGCTGTCGGGCGGCATGGCACAGCGGCTGATGGTGGCGCGGGCGATCATGCACCGCCCGCAGGTGCTCTTCCTCGACGAACCAACCGCCGGTCTCGATCCGCAGAGTCGCATCGCCTTGTGGGAGATACTCGGCGATCTCCACGACGATGGCCAGACGATCCTGCTCACCACGCACTACATGGAAGAAGCCGACGAGTTCTGCGACCGCGTCGCCATCATGGACCACGGTCGCATCCTCGCCCTCGACACGCCAGAACAGTTGAAGGGCTCGATCGGTGCGGGGCGCATTGTGATCGTGTCGGCCTCCGGCGATCTTGCCGCACTCGCTGACGCGCTCGTCGCAGCAGTCGACGGGGCGCACCGCGCCCGCGTCGTCGAGGGCCGCATCCATCTGAGCGTCGATGCGTCGGCCGGGTTGCTGCCGCGCATCATCGATGCTGCCGAAGTGGCGGGCTCGTCG
>DATAJN010000324.1:0-6843 GCA_036262105.1 Ilumatobacteraceae bacterium | reverse complement strand
CTGACCCCGGTGCCTGGAAGCACTCCACAGGGGGTTTATGGGCGGGAGTCGGCGGCGATCTGCTTGGCCCAGCGATAGTCGGCTTTGCCTGACGGGGAGCGCACGACGTCGGTGACGAACACGAACGCCTTCGGCAGCTTGTAGCGGGCGATGTGCAGCTCGGCCTCGGCCAAGAGGGCCGCTTCGTCTGCGGGACTTCCGCTGCGCATGCGCACCACGGCGACAACCTCGTTGCCCCATCGCTCGCTCGGTCGACCGGCGACAACGCAGTCGTAGACACCAGGGTGGGCCTTGATGGCCGACTCGACCTCCTCGGCGAAGATCTTCTCGCCGCCGGAGTTGATCGTCACGGCATCGCGACCATGCAGTTCGACCACGCCATCAGCGCGGAGCCTGGCTCGATCACCCGGCACTGCATAACGAACGCCGTCGATCAACGGATAGGTGCGCTCGGTCTTGGCTGCATCGCCGAGGTAGCCGATGGCCAATCGGCCGCTCTTGGCCAACCATCCGAGCTGGTCCTCACCCGGCTGCAGTTCACGATCCAAGTCGGCAGACAACACGTGATTGCCCGGACGGATCGCGAAGGTCCCGGTCGTCGCCCGGCTGCCTGCCGACACATGAGCCAGCTGCCCACCCGCCTCCGAGGAACCCAGGCTGTCGACGATGATCAGCGAGGGAAGGTGCTCGAGGAGCTCCTCCTTCAGCCCAGCGCTCAGCGCCGCTCCGCCGGAGAGCAAGACGGTGAGCGAGCTCAGGTCGTAGGTCGATGTCGCCAGTTCGTCGAGCAGCGGTCGAGCGAACGCGTCGCCGACGATCAGCAAGAAGTTCAGGCGCTCGCGTTCGACGAGGCTCCAGATGTCGGCCGGATCGAGTCGCTCGGGTATCGACTGCACGTAGACCGTGCCACCCAGGTTCCAGGTTCGAAAGCTCATCCAGTGACCGGCACCGTGCATGAACGGCGCGGCGAGCAGTGCTTTGAGGCTGCCGTCTGCAGCGGCGACCACCTCCTCGATGGTCGCCGCCGCGGAACCCCCGAAGCACTCGATGTTGGCATCGCCGTTGCGCCACAGCACACCTCTGGGCATGCCGGTGGTGCCCCCGGTGTAGAGGATGTAGAGATCGTCAGGGCTCCAGTCGACGGCGGGCTTTGCCGCGGAGGCGGCGGCGATCGCGTCCTCGTACCACACGGCACCGGGCAGCAGTTCGTTGCCGGAATCGTCGGGTACCTGCAGGATCACGCGCAAGTTGGGGAGCGCCGGCAACACGTCGCTCAGCGTTGGGGCGAACTGGCTGTGGACGACGATTGCGACCGCGTTGGAGTCGTGCAACAGATACCGCAACTCCTCGGCTACGTATCGATAGTTCACGTTGAAGGGCGCTAGGCGAGCCTTGAACGCGCCGAGCATCGCTTCCAAGTACTCGTTGCCGTTGTGCAGGTAGATGGCGAGATGGTCCTGCCCACTCTCGTGTCCTGCCAGCGCCGTCCGCTCGACGTGCAGCCCAAGGCCCGTCTCGAGCAAGTGATTTGCCAGCCGGCGGGTGCGTTCGGTGACCTCGGCCCACGTCAGCCGGCGGTCGCGGAACACCAGACACGGTGCGTCGGGCCGGCTGGCGGCGATCGCCTCATGGATTTCGGCCACTGAGAACTCCATCTGTTCAACATAGAGAAGATGTGACCAGCGTCACTCATCAGAACATTCGCTCGGGGAGGGCAGCAAAGTCGCAGCTATGGTCGCCCGCATGAGCAAGATCATCTTCGGCGCCTTCATCCCCCAGGGATGGAAGATGGAGCTAGCCGGCATCGACGGGGCCGCGGCCAAGTGGCAGAAGGCTGTCGACATCGCCGTGTGCGCCGAGGAGCTCGGCTACGACTCGATCTGGGTCTACGACCACTTCCACAACGTTCCTCGTCCCTCGGATGAGGCGGTTTTCGAGTGTTGGACGACGATGGCTGCCATCAGCCAGCGCACCACCCGTGTGCGCCTTGGTCAGATGGTGGGATGCACGAGCTACCGGCAGCCGAGCGTGTTGGCCAAGATCACCTCGACCATTGACGTCATCAGTGGCGGCCGTCTCGACTGGGGGATCGGCGCAGGGTGGTACGAGAACGAGTACAAGGGCTATGGCTTCGAGTTCCCGCGGCCGAAGGATCGCATCGGGATGCTGCGTGAGTGCGTCGAGATCGTCAAGAGCATGTGGACGCAGCCGGAGACGACCTACGTCGGCAAGTACTACCAACTGTCGCGTGCCAACTGTGATCCCAAACCGTTGCAGTCTCCGCACCCACCGATATGGATCGGTGGCGGGGGCGAACAGCTCACGTTGCGCGTCGTCGCCCGGCACGCCGACTACTCCAACTTCGGCGGGCCGCCCACCGAGTGGGCACGCAAGCGCGAAATCCTGAAAGGCCACTGCGCAGCAGTCGGCCGTGACGAGGCAACGATCGGCAAGACGTGGGCGCCGGAGATGTTCATCCGGTCCACCGAGGCCGAAGTGCGGGCGACGGGTAGCCGCAGTCTGTGGGGCGACCCGTTCGACAAGTGGCAGGCCAACTCGCTGGTCGGCACGCCCGAGCAGATCTGCGAGAAGGTGCAGGCCTACGTCGACCTCGGATGCACTGGCTTCATCCCATGGTGCAGCGACTACCCCGACACCGAGACGTTGGCGCTCTTCGCCACGAAGGTGATGCCCAACTTCCGCTGACGCATGGAGCTAGATCACGAGAACGACGCTGGACTTGCTGAGCCTACTCGTAGCTGCGGTAGATGACCTCAGCGACGCAACTCGGCTTGGCGGCACCTTCACACTCGAACGTCAACTCGTAGATCGACTGCACGCCGCCGGCGATGTCGTCGACGCTGAGCAGCTTGACACCGAGCCGCAGGTTTGCCCCCACCGGCACCGGCGACATGAACCTGACCTTGTTGCAGCCATAGTTCACGCCCATCGCGAAGCCACTGGTCTGCACGACCATCGGCATCATCACCGGGGCCAACGAGAGGGTGAGGTAGCCGTGCGCGATCGGCCCGCCGAACGGGCTCTCTTTCGAGGCTCGCTGGGGGTCGATGTGGATCCATTGGAAATCGCCGGTTGCCTCGGCGAACTGGTTGACCCGCTCCTGCGTGATCTGCATCCAGTCGCTGTAGCCGAGATGTTCGCCGACAACTTCTTTCAATCCGGCGGCTCCATGAATCCTGCGTGCTGGCATGGGTGGAGCATTGCAGTCGCCGGCGCGTACCGTGAAGTCGTGACCGATTGGCTGGTGCGCGCCGCGTTGTTTCCTGTTCGCTTGACCAAGAACACAGCGCGCCTGCTACGAAGTGTGCTGATGGCGGATTTCCTGACTGCCTACTCCCTCACGCAGCCGGGCAAGGCAGCCGTGATCGACGACCGTGCCGATGGCACGATCACCACCCTGACATACGGCGAGCTCAACGAACAGGCCAATCGCCTCGCCAACGTGCTGCTCGATCTCGGGGCGCTTCCTGGTGAGACGAAGGTCGTGTGGTGCGGCCAGAACTCGCCGGGCCTTGTCGTCATGATCAACGCCGCCCGCAAGCTGGGCGTCACGGCCGTGCCGCTCAACTACCGGTTCAGCGACGAAGAGGCCGCCTACGTCGCCGACCACTGCGACGCAACCATCGTCTACGTCGACGCCGAATACGCGCCGATGTTCGAGCGCATCCGTGACGGCTTGCCAAAGGTGCAGCACTTCCTCGTCTTCGATGGTGTTGCGCCCGAGGGAATGGTCGATGTGGATGCCGAAATTGCCGCGGCTTCACCGAAGGAGCCGATAGTTCTCGCTGCCACCGAGGCCGGTGCGACGATGATCTACACCAGCGGCACCACTGGCAAGCCGAAAGGTGCGTTTCGCCGCGGCGGGGGAGACCTGTCGCATCTTGTCGGCCTGCTGGCGCTCATCGGTTACAAGCCCGATGACGTGTACATCCCAACCGGACCGCTCTACCACAGCGGACCGTTGGGGTTCATGGGAATCGCCATGGTGCTCGGTCAAACGGTCGTGCTCCAGCGCCGATTCGATCCTGTCGACTGGCTCCGGCTCGTCGACAAGTACAAGGTCACCTCGACGTTCAGCGCGCCGACGCCGATCCGCATGGTTTGCAACCTGCCGGCCGAGGTGAAGGCGGAATACGACGTGTCGTCGATGAAGCGGATGATCGCGAACGCGGCGCCTTGGAGCTTCGCGCTCAAGCTGCTGTACCTCGCCGATTTCCCGGCTGATTCGTTGTACGAGGTGTATGGCTCGACAGAGCTCGGCGTCAACTGTGTGCTGCTTCCGGCCGACCAGTTGCGCAAACCTGCGTCGTGCGGCAAGCCGGCCCCGAACGTCGAGATCAAGCTGTTCGACGACGACGGCAACGAGGTCACCGGCACAGGGCCGGAAAGCACCGGCGAGCTGTTCGTGAAGAGCTCCAGTGTGTTTGCCGACTACTACAAGCAACACGAGCAGTACCTCAACGATCAGCGGAATGGGTTCCAAACCGTTGGCGACATCGCCTACCGCGACGAAGAGGGTTACTTCTACATCTGTGATCGCAAGAAGGACATGATCATCACAGGTGGAATGAACGTGTACCCCGCCGAGATCGAGGCCGCGCTCGAGGCCCATCCCGACGTTCTCGAAGCCGCGGTGTTCGGTGTGCCCAGTGAGGAATGGGGCGAGTCTGTTCATGCCGTCGTCGTGGTTCGAGAGGGAGCGACGATGACGGAGGAGCAAGTCGTGCGTCACGCCCGCGAGCATCTGGCCGGCTACAAGATCCCGCGCTCGGTCACGTGGAGTTTGGAGCTGCCGAAGACCGGGAGCGGAAAGCTCTTGAAGCGTGATCTGCGTGCGCCGTTCTGGGCAGGCCGCGCCACCAAGGTCTGACCACCAAGGTCTGAGGTCGGAGCAGCTCAGTACCCGAGTCGTTCGACGCGGTCTGGCCGACGTTGCCAATCTTTGTCGACCTTGACGAACAACTCGAGGAACACGCCTTCTGGCAACTGCGCCCTGGCGCGCGTGCCGACCTCTTTGAGGATCGCGCCGCTCTTGCCGATGACCATGCCCTTCTGGCTCTCGCGCTCGACGATGATCTCGCAACGAATGCGTGGCCACTCCCACTCGGTCACCCGCGTGGCGATGCTGTACGGAAGCTCATCGTGGGTAACAGCCAGCAGTTGTTCGCGAACCAGTTCCGCCACCCACGTTGCTTCCGGCTGATCACTGACAGTGTCTCCCGGGAAGTAGAGCGGGCCTTCCGGCATCAACGCGGTCAAGTGGGCGACCAGCTCGCTGATTCCTTCACCCGTCTTGGCCGACACGGGGAAGTAGTCCGAGGCATTCAGCGATGATGCCGCGCTGAGCTGACCGATGACCCTGTCTTTCGACACGGCGTCGATCTTGTTGACGATGACGATCGAAGCCGGGAGATCGAGATGACCGGCAACCCATTGGTCACCGGTGCCGAACGGCTTGGTGGCATCGATGACAAGACACACGGCGTCGACGTCGCTGACACTGTCGAGAGCCGTTGCGTTGACGCGATGGCCGAGGGCGGTCACCGGCTTGTGCAAGCCCGGTGTGTCGACGAAGATCACCTGCGCGTCGGGAGTGGTGAGGATGCCACGCACCCGGGTGCGCGTTGTCTGTGGCTTGTCGCTGACGATCGACACCTTGCGCCCGCACATCGCGTTGACGAGAGTCGACTTGCCGACGTTCGGCCGACCGATCAGGGTGACGAATCCGCTGCGCACCTCTAGACGACCGTCGTCGGGGTGGTCAGCGGCACCGTTGTCGTTGTCGTCGTCGTCGTCGTGACGACGGGCCCCTCGAGCAGCTCGAGGTAGTCGCGCGGCGGAAGAGGTTCGCCGGGTTGGCTGAGGTCGCCCGAACCCCGAAACACACCGATTGGCTGACCGCCCAACGTGAATCGAACCTGGCCGATGCGGCCGACCTCGGTGAGGGTCAGCACGATCTGCCCGATCGCCAATCGCTGGTCCTCCTGTTTGACCGTGTCGTAGAAGTTCGTCGGAAGGATGACCGTGGCCACGCCGGAGCCGTCTTCAGTGACGTTCATGAGTGCCTCGTCCTTCGTGGGAACCGCTGTCCGCAGGCCGACCACGGCGTTATCGCCGGTGGGCGGGCCTTCCTGCAGCGCCTGCAACACCTCAGGTGACGATGCGCCCTTGCGCATGGGGCGGGCGAATGGAACGAGTATCGCGCCGCTGATGTAGTACAGCGTCACGTCTTCTGTGGCGATCGTGCTCGTGGTCGACTCGGCCTGGATCGTCGTGGTTGTCGGCTCGATCGTCGCCGGAGTCGTGGTGCTCGTCGACGTAGTCGGCAGGGTGTCGTTGAGGGCGCCGATCTTGTTGTCGGGGATCCTGGAGACGTCGCCGCTGTCGGGGATGCCACAGCCGACCAGGAAAGCGACCAGAACCAGGGTGATGACCGTGAGCCTGCGGAGCATCAGACCACCTCCGCGAAGCTGACCTTGAAGCGGGCACCGCCACCGGGCCGATCCTCGACCCAGGCCTCACCACCATGGGCGTGGGCATGCTCGACGACCAGCGCCAGACCGAGGCCGGTGCCGACGCGATGACGGGCCGCGCTGCCGCGGGCGAAGCGCTCGAAGATGCGAGCACGCTCGCCGCGGGCCACGCCGGGACCTGCATCATCAACGGACAAGGCGATGCCTTGTCGGCCTTGCGGATCGACCCTGACCCGCGTTGGCCCACCGGCGTGCTCGCGTGCGTTGTCGAGCAGGTTGGCGAGGATCCGTTCGAATCGCAGCTTGTCGATGCGTACGGTCTTGGGAACCTTCGGGTCGATCTCGATGG
>DATAJN010000323.1:0-2055 GCA_036262105.1 Ilumatobacteraceae bacterium | reverse complement strand
GCGCCCCATAGCACCGCTTCGTTGCCGATCTCGGCGACGAACGTCTCCACCAGCGAGCTCTTGCCGGCTCCGGCCTCGCCGCCGACGATGATCATGCCTCCGCGCCCAGCGCGCGCTCGGTCCCAGTGGGAGACGAGCACGCCCAGATCGTCCCCACGCTCCAGCAACCTCACCGGCGCGATGCTACCGAACACCCCATACGTGGCGGTTGGCGGACGGGCGACGCCCGACGAAAGATGGGGAGCATCTCCCGATGCGCCGCAACCCGTCGTCCTGCAGAGTCAGATGCGTGCCCGGTAATCGCCGGGTCCACGGACATGACACAAAGGAATTGACAATGAAGCGTTTCATCATCGAACGGGAGATCCCCGGCGCCAGCGACCTCACCGAGGAGCAGTTGGTCGAGATCGCCCAGACCTCCAACGCAGCCGTCGAATCACTCGGCTTGCCCTACACGTGGGTGAACAGTTATGTGGCCGGCGACAAGGTGTACTGCGTGCACGAAGCAGATGACGAGGACACCATCCGCGAGCACGCCCGGCGCGGTGGGTTCCCCGCCAACCTGGTGACCGTCGTCAGCAACGAGTTCGGCCCTCACACCGCTGGGGTGGGCGCCCACTGACCGTC
The DNA here is from genome assembly GCA_036262105.1 of Ilumatobacteraceae bacterium. Lineage (GTDB taxonomy): Bacteria > Actinomycetota > Acidimicrobiia > Acidimicrobiales > Ilumatobacteraceae > JAENVT01. Next base: position 1,428 of record DATAJN010000323.1, on the reverse strand, counting down.
GGTGGGCCTGCCCACTCCGGGCAGGCCCACCCTCGCTCGGATCGAGCGCTCGGCGCCCACAGGCAGTCGACATGAACTCCGACAGACATCTACGCACCCGAGGCACCGTCCGCGACGTCGGTAGACATCGCCACTGCGTCGACCAATCCGGCGCGGCAGCGCTGATCGGCAACGCGCCGTTCGGCACCGTGCTGGCAGTGTGGGCGCACCCGGACGACGAATCATTCGTTGCTGGGGGACTGCTCGCTGCCGCAAGCGACGCAGGTTCGAGAATCGTGTGCCTCACCGCCACCCGAGGCGAGCTCGGCACCGCTGACGCCGACCGCTGGCACCCCGCCAGGCTGGCGCAGACACGAACGCGCGAGCTGGCTGCGGCGCATGCGATCCTCGGCATCGACGAACAACGATGGCTGCCGTTCGAGGACGGCACGTGCGACACGATCTCACCCGGCCGCGGCATGGCGCTCGTCGCACAAGTCATCGCCGACGTGCAGCCCGACACCATCGTCACCTTCGGTCCGGACGGTCTGACCGGACACACCGACCATCAGGCTGTCTCCCGCTGGACTTCACATGCATGGGCTGCGAAGGGATCCAGCGCCCGGCTCCTGTGGGCCGCGATCACGGCCGACACCAAGGCGCGGATGGCGGCAGCCGAGCCCGTCGCCAAGGCCTTCTACCCCGGCTATCCGAGCGTCGCGACCGATCACAGCGTGGCGATCCGACTTGATCTGACGGGAGACCTCCTCGATCGCAAGTTCAGCGCCATTCGCGCCCACGCAACCCAGAGTGCGGCGCTCGTCCACCGCCTGGGCGAAGACAGGTTCCGGCGATGGTGGGCCACCGAGACGTACATCAACGTCGGCTCGACGAGCGAGATCGCGCCGGACGACCGGTCAGGACGCGACGTCGAGGTCGTCGGCCTCCATGACGATCACAGCGACGCCACCGAACGGGGTCGACTGGAGCCAGGTCGACTCACGGGTGATGCCGGCGCGCCCCGCCAGGCCCAGAGTACTGCATGTAGGGGGGCTTGCCGCAAGGACCTCAGTCGTGCTGACAATGCCCGCCGTGAGCCACGAGACAGACCGATTCTCAGCAGACGCGATCGGGGTTGAGTCCTCGTCACGACCGCCCGACGGCCTGAAAGGAACGGTGAGGTGATGGGCAGCTACGTCGTGGGTTTCCAAGAGGTCGACCGAAGCCAGATCGCGGTCGTCGGTGGCAAGGGCGCGAACCTGGGGGAGCTGTCGCGGATCGAAGGCATCCTCGTGCCAGCCGGCTTCTGCGTGACGACGGATGCGTTCCGGCGGATCACAGCGGAAGTGCCGTTGATCGACGATCGACTCGATCGGCTGTCGCGCCTGAGCCCGGATGACCGGGAGGCGATCCGCACGCTCAGCGTGGAGATCCGCCGGACCATCGAAG
>DATAJN010000322.1:0-7858 GCA_036262105.1 Ilumatobacteraceae bacterium | reverse complement strand
GTACCACATCGATGCTGTGCCGATCGTCGTGGTCGCCGACAGCATGGGGGTGGTCAGGGCCAGCTTCGTCGGGCCGATGTCGGCAACAGACCTGTGGGCAGCCGTTGCCGAGGCCCGTGACCCGGGCTCGAGCCCAGAGCCGAATCTCGGCCGCAGTTAGTGCCCCGACGAGCAAGGCGCGTGGCTCCTCGCAGATAATGGGCGCGGAAGCGGAACGCACAGGTCCGATACCGCGCACAACGGTGCTGAATGGGTGAGAAGACCGAAACCGTGCTTCTGGAGTCGCGCCCATGCGAACCGGACCCGGCAGACCGTCGTCGCAGACGGTGCAAAGGTGGGCTGCGGCGGAATTAGCTGACGTCGACGCCGGCCGGTGCTTCGCCGGCCGAGACGGAGTCGGGTTCGAGATGACCGCCGGACGTTTCGCCGAGGCTCTCGTGAACGATGCGGGCGACTTCGCCGCCATCGATGGTCTCGCGCTCGAGCAATGCCTCGGCGACGAGATCGAGGGCCCGGCGATGCTTCGACAACACCTCGTATGCCCGTGCCTCCTGCTCGTGGAGGATGCGGAAGATCTCTTCGTCGATCATCTTGGCCGTGTCGTCGCTGTACTCACGGCCCTGAGTCATCAGGTCTTCGCCGAGGAACACCTGCTGATGGCCGCTCCACGCCATCGGGCCGACGGCGTCGCTCATGCCCCACTCGCGCACCATGCGGCGGGCAATCAGGGTGGCCTGCTCGAGATCGTTGGCGGCGCCAGAGTTGAGGTGGCCGAAGACGATCTTCTCGGCAACGCGCCCGCCCATGGCTCGGCAGATGACATCGTCGAAGTACTCCTTCGAGTACGTGTGCCGTTCTTCCGGAAGGCTCCAGGTGACGCCCAGGGCCATGCCTCGCGGCAAGATGGTGACCTTGTGCAGCGGGTCGGCGTTGGGCAGCACCGTCGTCAAGATGGCGTGGCCACCTTCGTGGATCGCGGTGGCCCGCTTCTCCTCGCCACTCAACACCAGGCTCTCGCGGCGGGCGCCCATCACGACGCGGTCGCGAGCGTTCTCGAAGTCGATCCGCTCGATCTGCTTGCTGCCGCGGCGAACAGCGAACAGCGCGGCTTCGTTGACCAGGTTGGCGAGGTCGGCGCCACTCATGCCGGGCGTCGCCTTCGACATCACCTCGAGATCGACGTCGGGCCCCATCCGCTTGTCGCGGCTGTGCACCTTCAAGATCGCCAAACGCTCTTCGTTCTCCGGCAGGGGCACGATGATGGTGCGGTCGAATCGACCGGGACGCAGCAGCGCCGGATCGAGGATGTCGGGGCGGTTCGTGGCAGCCAGGATGACGATCCCCTCACTGGTCTCGAAGCCGTCCATCTCGGCGAGCATCTGGTTCAGCGTCTGCTCGCGCTCGTCGTGGCCGCCGCCGAGGCCTGCGCCGCGCTTGCGGCCGATCGAGTCGATCTCGTCGACGAAGATGATGGCCCGGCCCATCTTGCGAGCCTGCTGGAACAGGTCGCGCACGCGGCTGGCGCCAACGCCGACGAACATCTCCATGAAGTCACTGCCGGTGACCGAGAGGAACCCGACCCCTGCTTCACCGGCCACCGCGCGGGCGAACAACGTCTTGCCGGTTCCTGGCGGGCCGACGAGCAGGATGCCCTTCGGCACACGCGCGCCGATCTCGCGGAAGCGCTCGGGCATGCGCAGGAAGTCGACGACTTCGGTGATCTCCTGCTTGACGCCTTCGTAGCCGGCGATGTCGGCGAACGTGGTCGATGGCTTGTCGGTGGTGTAGGCCTTGGCGCGGCTGCGCCCGATCGACATGACGTTGCCCATCTGGCCCGCGGCGCGGCGCTGCATCCACATGAAGAAGCCGATGAGCAACACGAGGGGGAGCAGCAGGCTGGCCCAGCTGAGCAGCCAGTTCGAACTGGGTGTCTTGGCGTCGAAGATGATGCCCTTGGCTTGCAGCACCTTGCTCTGGTCCTCGTTCGGGAAGTTGTTCGGTGCCGTGCTGGTGAACTTCTCACCGGTGGTCAGTTCACCACTGATGCTGTTGGTCGAGTTGTTGACGACGACGCTCTTCACCTGGCCATCGGTGACCAGTGTCCAGAACGTGCTGAACGGCTTCTTGTCAGTGCTCGCGGTGGGCCACACGCGCGGGAGTGCGAACGACAGCATCAGGACAGCGAAGAGCACGGGAATGACCCAGCGCGGCCAACCGCCACCGAGCGGGCGTCGTCCGCCGCGCTCAGGCTGTTGATCGTTCTGCTGGCCACGACCACCGGAGCGGCCTGGCGGCGGCGGAGGTGGCGGAGGAGGCAGGTTGCTCATTGGCTTTATGCTACGGCTGATCGGCGCGAAAGGTTCGGCTGGGGTGCATCCACCACGCGGGTCCGACCGGCCCGTAATTTGGGATTCATGAACCGGCAATGTTCGCGTACGGGATGCGCGCAGCCTGCATCGTCGACGCTCTCGTACCAGTACGGTCGGGCGATCGTCTGGCTCGACGATCTCACGTCCAGCCGGGATCCCCACGACTACGACCTTTGTGAACGGCACACGGCCAGGCTGTCGGTGCCCAACGGGTGGCGATTGGAAGATCGTCGCAGCCGCCGCGTACTCGTGTTCGCGTCCTCCTCTCGACTTGCCGGCTGAACCGATCGCCGGTTCGTCGGTAATCTGTCGAGTCATGCCCGGTGCCCAGGTCTCCCCGACGCGCGTCGATCCTGACCAGGCCCGCATCGGAGTCACCCAGGCAGCCGCCGTCTGGCTCATCGCCTGGCTCATCGGCAATGTGATCGGTTCGGCCGTCATCTCCGGGGCCGGCTACGCAAGCGCGGCCGATGCCCCGGTGTGGGTCACCATGGTGTCGGCGGCCTCGCTGTGGGCACCGATGATCGTCGGTCTGTGGCTGCTCAGCGACAAGTTCGGCAGTGGCCGGTTCGCTGATGATTTCGGATTGCGGTTCAGGGTCGTCGATCTGGCCGGCGTGCCGGTTGGTGTCCTGGCACAGCTCGTCGTGGTGCGGTTGGTCTACTGGCCGCTGGAGCGCGGATGGCCGTCGACGTTCAACCGGTCACGAGTCGAGCGCAACGCCCGCGATCTGTACGACCAGGCCCATGCCGGATGGTTCGTCGGCTTGGTGGCGATCGTGGTCGTCGGAGCACCACTCGTCGAGGAGTTGGTGTACCGGGGTCTGCTGCAAGGGGCGCTCGTTCGTCGTTTCAACGATGCCGTCGCAGTCGTCGCCGTTGCCGCGTTCTTCGCGCTCATCCACTTCCGGGCGGTCGAGTACCCAGGGCTGTTCGTGTTCGGGTTGATCCTCGGTGTGTGCGCGTTGCGAACGGGCCGTTTGGGCATGGGCATCATGGCCCACATGGCGTTCAACGCGACAGGACTGATGTTGGTGGCGCGCACGTGAGAGCGGGGGTGACGGTCGGCCAACCGTTGCGGGGTGAAACAATGGCGGCGACATGACCGAGTTGATCGACGAACCGATCGTGGCGGACGAGCCCGTGCCGCCGGCCACGCCGCCGCCCGAGCTACCGCGTCGCACCATCGTCGATCGGATCGTGTCGCGTGTTGTGCGACGGCCGCGGAACTGGCTCGATGCGCCATGGACCAACGAGCGAATCGCCCGCTACCTCACTGCGCTGATCCTGGTCGGGGGCACGACGTTCGCGGTGCTCAAGGTCGTTCATCTCAATCTCGTCTTCGAGAACAACACGCCCACCGGCGGCGACATGGGTGCCCACGTGATGGCGCCGGCCTACCTGCGCGACAACCTGCTGCCGCACTTCCAGCTCAGCGGTTGGAGCAACTACTGGTACGCCGGGTTCCCGCTGTACCGCTTCTACATGGTCGTGCCTGCGTTGATGATCCTCGCGGTGAACCTCGTGCTCCCGTACGGCGTTGCGTTCAAGCTCATCGCGATCCTCGGTCTCGTCACCTTGCCGGTGTGCTGTTGGGCATTCGGACGGTTGGCTCGGTTCCGCTATCCGATGCCGGAGTTGATGGCAGTCGCAGCGACGATCTTCTTGTTCGACGAGAGCTTCTCGATCTACGGCGGGAACGTCAAGAGCACGATGGCGGGCGAGTTCTCGTTCTCGATCGCGCTGTCGTTCGCGATCCTCGGGCTCGGCGTCTTCGCCCGTGGGCTGGAAACCGGCAAGTTCCGCACTTGGGCGGCGGTCCTCATCGCTCTGGCCATGTTGTGCCACGGCATCGTGTTGCTGTTCGTCGCGCTCGGCGCGTTGCTGTTGTGGGCGATCTGGATGGACCGCACGAGGTTCATCTACGGCCTCACGGTGTTGGTGGGCGCCGTGCTGCTGAGCGCGTTTTGGGTTGTGCCATTCCTCGCGAACCACGCCTACATGACCGACATGAAGTACCACGGCCGACCCGACGGACCGACCGACTCGTTCTGGGACATGTTCTTCCCGTGGACGACCTTCCTCGACATCGTGGTCACCGGCTTCGCCGTTTTCGGGTTCATCGCCTCAGTGATCCGACGCCACCTGGTCGGCGCGTGGTTGGGTATCTGTTGCCTTGCGCTCACCGCTTTTGTCTTCCTCGCCAAGAACTCGTTGCCGGTCATCGGTCTGCTGTGGAACCCGCGCCTGCTTCCGTTCCTGTACCTGCTGCGCTTGATGTTGATGATGGTCGGCATCGTCGAGTTCGTCGAGGTGGTCGTGCGCGGCAGCCGGGGTCCGCGGGCGCGTCACAACATGTGGAAGGTCGGGGCCGCTACGGCTGGAGTGGTCAGTGTCGTCGTGCTCGTGATGGAGCTCTTCTTGTTCCAACAGGTACCTGGCGGGCGCACGATCACCGAGCACGGCAAGGCCGTGTACGCGTGGGGCATCGGCAGCTGGAACCCGATCCAGTTGTCTCCCACCGCCAAAGACGCGCAGAGCGATGGTTGGACGCGCTACAACTTCATGGGTTACGAGGGCCGCGACGCCTACGGCGAGTACAAGGGCCTGATCGACGAGATGAAGTCGGTAGGCGCCGACTCGACACACGGCTGCGGCCGGGCAATGTGGGAGAACAACGGCGACAACGGTCAGTACGGCACCACGATGGCGTTGATGCTCCTGCCATTTTGGACCGACGGCTGCATCGACAGCATGGAGGGCTTGTTCTTCGAGGCCAGCGGCACGACGCCGTACCACTTCGTCACCGCTGCCGCGGTCAGCAGCAACAGCTCGAATCCCGTGCGCGAACTGCGCTACGACAACAACGACGACTCCAAGGGCGTGCCGTACCTGCAGACGCTCGGAGTGAAGTACTTGATGGTGTTCACCGAGAAGGCCAAGGCCCAAGCCGAGACGCGACCCGAACTGACCAAGCTCGGTTCGGTCGGGCCATGGAACATCTACCAGGTTGCCGACAGCGACCTCGTGGTGCCGCTCACCGTGCAACCGGTGGTGGTCAACCACCGCGACGGTGATCAACGCGAGCGGAACCTCGAGCTCGGAATGAGCTGGTTCCAACACCAGGGCGAGTGGGCCGCGATCCCTGCCGACAGCGGGCCCGCCGACTGGCAGCGCATCGACGTGCAGGTCGACACGACGCGCAGCGATGGCCTGGCGCCGGGAGCCTCGGGTCGCAAGATCGACATCTTGCAACCCAGCGAGCCGATCGTGCCGAAGGCCCTGCAGGCTGTGTCGGTGAGCAACGTGCAGCTCGGTGACCAAGACCTGCGGTTCACCGTCGACAAGATCGGTGTACCAGTCCTCGTGAAGATCAGTTACTTCCCGAACTGGCACGTCAGCGGCGCCAAGGGGCCGTACCGAATCGCCCCGAACCTCATGGTGGTCATACCGACTTCGAACGACGTGCACCTCACCTACGAGCGGTCGAATCTCGACTACTTCGCGTACTTGCTCACCTTCATCGGGATCGTCATGTTGATCGTCATGCGGATCCGTGGCGACGTGCGCCACGCCAACACGCATCCCTTCGGTGCGGTGCCGGGTGGGTCCGATTTCGAATGGGACGATTGGGAGACGGACCCGGAGCCCGTCATGGCCGATCCGACCCCTCCAGAGAGCTGGCGACCCGATCTCGAGGACTCGTTGGAGGCGGATCTCGCCGCCGAGTCGCTGGCCTGGGCGCCCCCCGACACCGACGTTCCGGCCGACACGCGTCCTCCCGATGCTAGCCTCTGAGCCCCATGTCTCCGACTGATCCAAAGGTGCTCGACACCATCGTCAAAGCGTACGACGTACGTGGCACCGTCCCCGATCAGCTCAACGCCGACGTCGCCCACGCGCTGGGGGTCGGTTTCGCTCGTTTCGCCAACGCACCGCGGATACTCGTGGGTTTCGACATGCGCCCTACCGGTCCTGAGCTGGTCGAGGCCTTCATCCGCGGCGTGCTCGAACAAGGTGTCGACGTCGTCGATCTCGGCCTGGCTTCCACCGACCTGGTCTATTTCGCGGCTGGCAAACTCGACGCGCCCGGCGTGATGTTCACGGCGTCGCACAACCCGGCGCAGTACAACGGACTCAAGTTCTGTCTCGCTGGCGCTCGCGCCGTCGGGCAAGACACCGGGCTCGAAGACATCAAGGCGATCGCTGCGAGTGTTCTGGTCGGAAACGGGCCCGCCGCTGCGGCCCGAGCCGGCTCGTCGTCCACCCGCAACATGCTCAGCGCATTCGCCGATCACGTGATGTCGTTCATCGACGCCAAGTCGATACATCCCTTGCGCGTGGTCGCCGATACGGCAAACGGAATGGGCGGGCTCGTGGTGCCGGCAGTGTTCGAGCGCCTGCCACAGATCACGCTGGAAGTCATGTACGGCGAGCTCGACGGAACGTTTCCCAACCACCCTGCTGACCCGTTGCAACCGGCCAACCAGCGCGACCTTCAAGCCAGGGTGGTCTCCGGCGGGTTCGACGTCGGGCTCGCCTTCGATGGCGATGCCGACCGCGTGTTCGTGGTCGACGAAACCGGTCGTGGGCTCAGCGGGTCGACGACCACGGCCCTGCTCGCCGCGGCGATGCTGCGAGCGCACCCCGGTGCCACGGTGTTGCACAACCTGATCTGCTCCAAGGTCGTGCCCGAGGTCATTCGTGAGCACGGCGGTGTGCCGGTGCGCACCAAGGTCGGTCACTCGTTCATCAAGCAGGTCATGGCGGAGACCGACGCCGTGTTCGGCGGCGAGCACTCGGCGCACTACTACTTCCGCGACAACTTCGGCGCCGACTCGGGGCTCATCGCCTCGGTCATTGTTCTGGCCGAGATCAGCCGGGCCGACACGGTCCTCTCCGTGTTCCGCAAGCCGTTCGAACGCTACTCAGCGAGCGGCGAGATCAACACCCAGGTGGCGGATCCAGTCGCGGTCATGGCCCGAGTCGCCGAAGAGTTCGCCGGCGAGGAGCAGGACTACCTCGACGGGCTCACCGTCGACTCCGGCTCGTGGTGGTTCAACCTGCGGCCGTCCAACACCGAACCGCTGTTGCGCTTGAACCTCGAAGCATCCACCCGCGACGACTGCAATCAGCGAGTGGTCGACGTCCTGGCTCTTGTTACGAGTGTGTGACAGTATGAACGCCATGTCTCTGGACCCCCGATTGCTGTCTGTGCTTGCCTGCCCGGAAGACAAAGGTCCGCTCTACTACCTTGGTGACGCAGATGGCCTCTACAACCCGAGGCTGCATCGCCGATACATCATTCGAGACGGCATCCCGGTGATGTTGATCGACGAAGCCGTCGCCGTCGAAGACGCAGAACACGAGGCCATCATGACCCGAGTCAACAGTGAAGGCTTGGCGCCAACGTTTGCCGCGTGACCACATTGGAGGCATCGTGGGGTATCCTCACACTATGAAGTCAGGCCATCACACGGCGCGGTTGCT
>DATAJN010000321.1:0-7081 GCA_036262105.1 Ilumatobacteraceae bacterium | reverse complement strand
AAGGTCGCCGGCGGGTACCGCTACCAATCGCACGCCGATCTGGCGCCTTATGTCGAGCGCTTCCTGCTCGACGGCCAGCGGGCACGCATGAGCGCTGCCGCCCTGGAAACCTTGGCAATCGTCGCCTACAAGCAACCGCTCTCGCGAGGTCAGATCGCTTCGATACGCGGTGTCGATCCTGACGGCGTGCTGCGCACGTTGCAAGCTCGCGGATACGTCACGGAGGTGGCGCGCGACGCCGGCCCGGGGCAGGCGATCTTGTACGGCACGACCTCCTCGTTCCTCGAGAAGCTGGGCCTGAACTCCCTGGCCGACCTGCCGCCAATCGCCGAGTTCGTGCCGGGAGCCGATGTCGTCGAGGCCCTCGAACAGGGCCTGCGGATCGACGTTTCAGCACCTGATGCCCCAGCTTGAACCGCCCCTTTGGGAGCAGTTGGCGGCAAAGCACGCCGCACTACCCCAGGGCGAGCGGTTGCAGAAGGTCCTGGCCACACGCGGATGGGGAAGCCGCCGGGTCTGCGAAGACCTGATCGCTGCCGGTCGGGTCACGGTCAACGGCGAGGTCGCCGTGCTCGGGCGCCGGGTCGACACCGACCGCGACCTTGTCGAGGTCGATGGTGTGCCGATCGGACTGAAGCCCGGTCTCGTGTACTACTTGTTGAACAAGCCGCCCGGTGTCGTGGCCACGGCCAGCGACACGCATGACCGGCCTACCGTGGTCGAGATCGTCCCGGCCGAACCGCGTGTGTACCCGGTGGGTCGCCTCGACATCGACACCGAGGGGCTCCTGCTGCTCACCAACGACGGCGACCTCGCCCAGCGATTGGCGCACCCCAGCTACGGGGTCGAGAAGGAGTACCTGGCCGAGGTCTCGGGCGGCAACGTCGCCCAGGGAGCGCTGCGCCGCCTGCGGGAGGGTGTGGAGCTCGATGACGGGATCACCGCACCAGCGAAGGTCTCCCAGCCCACTCCGGGTGTGCTGCGCCTGACCATCCACGAGGGCCGCAACCGGCAGGTGCGGCGGATGTGCGAGGCCGTTGGTCATCCCGTTCAGCGGTTGGTGCGCGTGCGGATCGGTCCCTTGCGCGATCCCAGCCTCGGTCCCGGAGAGTGGCGCGAACTCACGACCAGTGAGGTCAAGACCCTCTCCGAGAGCGTCGCCGCGACCGGCTCGCAGCTACGCTGACCGCCCGTGAACATCGCTCGGCGCGCCAACGTGGCTGGTCTCGGCCTGATCGGTGGTTCGATCGCGCTCGCCCTTCGTGAGCACGGCTGGTACGTGACTGGCGACGACCTGCAACCGGCTCGGATCGAGCGGGCACTGTCCATGAAGGCGATCGATGCCAGCGGATTCGACGCCGACGCCGAGATCACGTTCGTCGCCACTCCGGTGCTGGCCATCGCCGATCGAGTCAAGCGTGCGCTGACCGAGTCGGCGGGATTGGTCACCGACGTGGGCAGTGTGAAGAGCGGCATCACCGCGGCCATCGACGACCCTCGCTTCGTCGGTGGGCACCCGATGGCGGGCAGTGAGCTCGACGGGTTCGACGGCGCAGACGCCTCGATGTTCGAAGGTGCGGTATGGGTGCTCACCCCGTCGCCGACAACGGCGGACAGCACGTTCAGCCGGGTCGCCGCGGTCGTCGCCGAACTGGGCGCCGACGTGGTGGCCCTGCCAGCTGATCGCCACGATCAAGTCGTTGCCGTCATCAGCCACGTTCCCCACCTTGCCGCAGCAACGCTCATGGGCCTGGCCAGCGACCGCGCCGAGGAGCACGCAGCGCTGCTGCGCCTGGCCGCCGGTGGCTTTCGCGACATGACCCGCATCGCCTCGGGTCATCCCGCCATCTGGCTCGACATCTGCGCCGAGAACCGTCCGGCGATCCTGTCGGCTCTCGACGGGCTGATCAGCGGCTTGGCGTCGATGCGCGACGTCGTCGACCGTGACGACCGCGAGGCGCTGTACGACCGTCTTCAACATGCTCGAGAAGCCCGCACCAACCTTCCGAGCAGGGTGAACCAGCCCAGCGAGTTGGCCGAGGTGCGCATCCCCATCCCCGATCGTCCCGGTGCGGCCGCCGAGGTGTTCACGCTTGCCGCAGAACTCGGTGTCAACATCGCCAGCTTCGAAGTCGTCCACAGTGTGGAGGGAAATCGCGGTGTGGCCGTCGTGCTCGTCGATGTGGCAACCGCCGAGCTCTACCGCGGCGGGTTGATGGCGCGCGGTTACCGCCCGGCAGTTCAGCGGTTGGAATAGTGGTAGCCCTTCTCGTCAACCCCTTGATGCACCCGATCGACGCAGTCGTCGCCGTTCCCGGGTCGAAGAGCATCGCCAACCGGGCGCTGATCTGCGCGGCCCTGGCCGACGGAACGACGACTCTCAGCAACGTCCCGAGCGGCGACGACACCGAAGCAATGCTCACCTGTCTGGAGCTGCTGGGGATCCGAGTCGAGCGCGATGCAGCCGACAGCACCACGGCCACCATCTTCGGCGGTGGGGGAGAGCTGCAACCCAGGTCGGTACGCCTTCCGACTCGACTTGCCGGGACGACGTCGCGATTCGTCACGGCCCTCGCCGCACTTGGATCGGGTCCCTACACGATCGACGGTGATCCGCCGCTTCGTGCCCGACCGATGGCGCCGCTCCACGACGCGCTGGTGGTGATGGGCGCAACGGTGGTTTCGGCGGGGCAGTGGGGACATCTCCCAGTCGCAGTTGGAGGGCCGCTGCACGCCGCAGGCACCGTCGAGGTTCGTGGCGACATCAGCAGCCAGTTCCTGACGGCGCTCATGTTGATCGGTCCGTACATCTCCGGCGGGCTGCACATCGCGATCACCACGCCACTGGTCTCGCGCCCCTTCCTCGACATCACCAAGGCCGTCATGGCCGACTTCGGCCACGAGGCAGTATCGATCGGCGAGGATCACATCGACGTCGACGCCGGCCGCTACCGCGGTCGCGCCTATGGGATCGAGCCCGATGCGACATCGGCCGGTTACCCGTTGGCGGCGGCGGCGATCTGCGGTGGTCGGGTCGAGGTGCCTGGCCTCACCAAGTCATCCATGCAGGGCGACTCAGAGTTCAGCAACGTTCTGGCGAGGATGGGGTGCGTCTCGAGCTGCGACGAACACACGACCATTGTCGAGCGCGGCCCCCGGCTGGAGGGCATCGACATCGACATGGTCGACCATTCCGATCTCGTGCCAACACTCGCCGCTGTCGCCGCATTCGCCACCACTCGTACGCGCATTCGTGGTGTGGGCTTCATCCGTGCCAAGGAGAGCGATCGTCTCGGCGATCTGTGCAAGGAGATGCGCCGCCTGGGCGCCGCCGCAACCGAGACAGAAGACGGCCTCACGATCGATCCAGCCGACCTGCATGGTTCGCGGATCGACACGCACCACGACCATCGCCTGGCGATGGCCTTCGGCTTGATCGGGTTGCGCGTGTCCGGTGTGGAGATCGATGATTCGGGCGTGGTCTCGAAGAGTTGGCCGGGTTATTGGGACATGCTCGGGAGCTTGCGGTGAACGCCAAGTTGGTGGGCAACAAGATGGTGATTGCCGCGTTCGACGTCGATGGCACGTTGACCACCCGCGACTGCGTGCGACCGTTCCTGGAGCGCGCTGCGGGTCGGCGGCGACTGGTGACCTCGTTGTTGCGGCGTCCGCTGGCCACTGTCGTCGCCGCGGTGCGACGAGACCGCGACCGGTTCAAGGAGATCATCGTCGGTGGCTCGCTGCGCGGCAAGCTGATCAGCGAAGTCGAGACGATCGGCGAGCAGTTCGCCCAGTTCGTCCTCGTCAATTGGCTGCGACCCGACACCGTCAGGCGGTTGCGATGGCATCAGCAAGCCGGCCATCGCACGGTGCTCGTGTCGGCGTCGTTGGCTGCCTACCTTCGGCCTCTCGCCCTTCGACTCGGGATCGACGATGTGCTGTGCACCGACTCGACCCGATCCGGCGAACGGTACGGCGATCGGCTCGTCGGGTTGAACTGTCGCGCCGACGAGAAGCGTCGCCGTCTCGAGCAGTGGATGGAGGAGCGACGCTGGATCGATGCCGAGGTGTGGGCCTACGGCGACAGCATTGGTGATCGTGAGTTGCTGGCACGCGCCGACCACCCGGTGTGGGTCGACGGTGAGACCATCTCGGAAATCCCCGACATGGTCGCTGGATGACAGCGGCACTGTTCCGGCAGGCACGCCCGAAGCAGTGGGTCAAGAACCTGCTGGTCTTCGCCGCGCCCGGAGCCGCAGGCGTGCTCAATCATGGCTCGTCGCTGTGGCGCGCGGTCGTCACGTTCGTCGCGTTCTGCCTCGCCAGTAGCGGCACCTACTTCTGGAACGACCTCCTCGATGTCCGCCATGATCGCAATCACCCCACCAAGCAGCACCGCCCGATCGCCAGCGGCGCGATCCCGCCGACCATCGGGCGACTTGCCGGCAGCCTGCTGCTGGTTGCCGGAATTGGGTTGGCCGCCACCACGCGGTGGCAAACTGCCCTGGTAGTAGCGGGTTACGTCGCACTCACATCGCTCTACAGCACGGTTCTGAAGCACATCGCAGTGGTCGATCTCGTGGTCGTCGCCTCTGGCTTCGTGCTTCGCGCCGTGGCGGGCGCCGTCGCCACGGATGTGCCGATGAGCAAGTGGTTCTTGCTGACCATTTCATTCGCGTCGTTGTTCATCGTGGCCGGCAAGCGCTACGCCGAGCTGCGCGATCTCGGCGACGACGCCCAAACGCGGGCGACGCTCAACGACTACTCGCTCGGGTTCCTCCGCATCGTCTTGTCAGTTAGTTGCGGAGCGGCGCTGGTGACCTATTGCATCTGGGCGTTCGACACACGCGAGGCCGCTGGGTCGACGTGGCCGTTCTACGAGCTGTCGATCATCCCGATGGGCACCGCATTGCTGAGGTACACGTTGATCCTCGAGCAGGGCCACGGCGCCGCGCCCGAGGAGATCTTCGCTCACGACCGTGTGCTGCAAGTTCTCGGCCTGATCTGGATCACGGTCTTCGGCATTGGGGTCTATTTCGCGTGACGAGTCGGTCGTTCGACGAGGTCTCGACGCTGATCGCCGGTGTCGATGGCTGGTTGTCGCTCGACCAGGCGGCACGCTTGTGCGCCACGGCAGCGGGTACTCACGCAGGGCAGCAGATCGTCGAGATTGGCAGCTTCCGCGGACGTAGCACGATCGTGCTGGCCGCTTCCGCCCCCGACGGTGTCGCCATCGTGGCGATCGACCCGCATGCGGGCACCGACCGTGGCCCACAAGAGCTTCGCGGATTCGAGATCGAAGCGGGCAGCGATCATGACGCCTTCACTGCGAACCTCGCTGCAGCCGGTGTGTCGCATCGAGTTCGTCACATCCGCGAGTTCAGCAGCGCCGCTCACGATGCCGTCGCCGGCTCGACAGCCGTGCTGTACATCGACGGCGCTCACCGGTATGCGCCGGCGCGCGCCGATATCCGTTCGTGGGGCGCTCGAGTGGAACGTGATGGCACCATGCTGATTCACGACTCGTTCTCGTCCGTCGGGGTGACGTTGGCGATCGTTCGCGAGCTGATGTTCGGACGGCGATTCCGGTACATCGGCCGATCGCGCTCGCTCGCCGAGTACAGAGCAGACCTCGGAGTTGGGTTCCGAGCACGCGCCGCCAATGCGGCACGCCAGGTTGCCCAACTGCCATGGTTCGCCAAGAACCTGGCGCTCAAGGTTCTCCTGAGCCTGCGGCTGGGCGCAGTGATCACCAAGGTCACCGGCCGTCGGCCCGAGTGGCCGTACTAGTTGCGGGAGAGGATCAGCCTTGGAGCTGACGCTCCATCTCGATCTCGGGGAACCCGTCGCGTCCCCTGATGAACGTGCGACCCGTGTGCTCGAACCCGTTTCGGTGATACATGCGCTCGGCTCTCGCGTTGCCATCGGTGACTTTTAGGCGCACGGCAACGCACCCTTGGGCCATCGCCCACTCGACGATCGCCGTCACCAGGGCATCGGCCGTGCCAGTGCCGCGAGCGTGCTGATCGACCCACATCCCGACCAGTCCGCCGATCTGGTGATCCTCCTCGTCGAGCATGCCGGCAACGAGACCGATCGGCTGGCCAGAGTCATCGAAGCGAGCGAAGTGTGGGTTGCCCGCCGGTCGAAGACGATTCCGCCAGGTGTCTTCGGTGAACGCCGACTCACGCTCGAACGTCGAGCCGAACGAATGCGGCTCGAGTGACAGGGCGCGCAGCCGTATCGCCCGCAGCAGCTCGTGATCCTGCGGCTCGAGTCGCCGAACACTGAACGTCATCCACTCAGCCTCATCCGTGCAGAGTAGAACGCAGCCGGGTGATGCATCTGTGCCATATTGAGCCGATGCCGAACCTGACCGGACTTCATCACGTTGCGCTGACGGTGAGCAACCGCGACGCGAGCGCCGAGTGGTACGGGCGTGTTCTCGGGATGGGAGAGCTGTTTCGCGAGGAGGGCGAGGCTCGGCGCGCATGCGTGATGTGTTTCGCCGACGGTTCGTTCAGCGTCGGTCTTGTGGAACATCGACCGAGTGAAGGCGCACCCTTCAGTCCGTCCCACCGAGGACTCGACCATCTCGCGTTCACCGTGGAGACCAAGGATGAAATCGATGAGTGGGCGCAGCGACTCGACGATGCATCCGTGACGAACTCCGGAGTGATCGACATCCCTCGCGGGGCGATGTTGAACTTCAAGGATCCTGACGGAATCGCGCTTGCACTCTTCTGGGAACGCTCCTGAACATCTGACAGCCCAGCCGGGTGTCCCCGATGTTGCGCAGGCAAGCCACTGTCAACGAGCACTACGGCCCTACTCCCGGCTGAAGCCTCTTGTCATCATGAGAGCGGCTCCTACGAGAAAGGAGGCGGCGATGTTGGTCTTCGAGGGTTTCGCGGCGGCGCTGGCAGCGCTGGCCGTCGTGTGGACGGTGCGGCGTCGGCGGCAAACAGGATCACCACGACATCCATAACTGATCCATCACTGCTCGGCAGAAATTGTTCTGCGCACGCGGCACGCTTTGCTTTCAGTTGGGTGTCAGGTTGAGCCAGAGGGTGTTGAAGTG
>DATAJN010000320.1:0-2865 GCA_036262105.1 Ilumatobacteraceae bacterium | reverse complement strand
ACTGCGGATACGAGGCCTCTACCTGTCGTTGATCACCCTCGGGCTGGCGCTCGCCTTTCCCGCTGTCGTCAAGTCCGACAACTTCTTCGGCGTCGACTTCGCCAGCCTCACGGGAGGGAGCAATGGCAAGGTGATCAGCAGTGGCGACGTGACGACGAAGCAAGGCTTCCATTGGAGTCCGCCGTCCTGGGCGCCGAAGGGTTGGAGCACGAACGACTGGGTGTTTACGACCGTCTTCGTGATCGCCATCCTCCTGTTCGTGCTGACGTCAAACCTCATCCACAGCGCTGTCGGTCGCGGCCTGATCGCCATGCGGGACAACGAGACCGGTGCCGCGGTGTCAGGGGTGTACCCCGCGCAGTACAAGGTGCTCGCGTTCGCCACGAGCGCATTCGTCACTGCGGTCGGCGGAGGTTGCTTCGCGCTGGCGTCGACAACCATCGGTCCTGACACGTTCGGGTTGCAGCGCTCGATCGAGTTCATCGCCGGTCTGGTCATCGGTGGCGTGGCGACGATCCTCGGGCCGGCGATCGGCGGTGTGCTCGTCGAATGGCTGCCGTACTGGGCGTTCGAAGTCAACTGGCCGATCCTCGGCAAGCTCGAAGGGCCTCAGGCCGGCGTCCTGTACGGAGTCATCCTGGTTCTCATCATCTTCTTCATGCCCGGCGGCATCATCTACGGGTTTCGCCAGTTGCGCTCCAAGTTCGTGGTGTTCGTACCTCGGCTACCGACCCCTCAGGAGTTCCCTTCAACTTCGACCGTCGCAACACCGCCGCCCGCCGATTCATCCAGCCAGCCTGACGTCGCCACCGCAAGTGTCCAACAAACAACAAGGGAGAGGTACCAATGAGACAACGTTCAAACGGAGCTCGACTCGGACTTGTGACCGCCGTCTGCCTATCGGTGATCGCCGCTGCCTGTGGCAGCGACAAGAACACGGGCACCACGGCCGCCAGCAGCGCTCCAGCTGCAGCGTCAAGCACTGAAGCAGCGCCCGCTGCCACCACAGCAGCCACGACCGCGGAGACCACTGCAACCAGCACGGCCGAGACGTCGGCGCCCACCACGGAACCCGCCCAAGCAGCGTTCAAGGTACCCACCGACAACTGCCCGGCCGATACGACGCAGCCATTGGCCGATGGTGCCCCGATCAAGATCGGCTTCATCGGACCACAGACCGGTCCATTGGCCTCCTTCGGCGTGATCGGTCAGGGCATGAAGGTGTACTTCGACAAGATCAACAAGGAGCAGGGTGGAGTCGACGGCCATCAGATCGAGGTCGTCACCAAGGACGACGCCTACGACCCGTCGAAGTCGGCACCTGCCGTCCAAGAAGCACTCGAGGGCGACAAGATCTTTGCCTCGGTGTTCCAGATCGGCACCCCGAATGTCGCCGGCACCCGTCAACTGCACGCTGATGCCTGTGTGCCACAGGCACTCGTCGGAACGGGGTTCCCCGCTTGGGGCGATCCCGCACACTTCCCGTGGACGACCGGCGGCATCCCGTCGTACACGGTCGAAGCCAAGGTCTGGGTGGAGTTCATCAAGCAGAAGTTCCCAGACGCCAAGAAGGTTGCGATCCTCACGTTCAACAATGACTTCGGCAAGACCTACAAGACCACGCTCGACAAGGCGCTCCCAGACGCTGGCTATGAGATCGTCGCGGATGTCGCCCATGAGGCCACCTCCGATCTGTCCAACGAGGTCACCCAACTGCTCGCCGGCGGGCCTGACATCATCATCGGCGGTACAACGTCGACGTTCTGCACGAACCTGATGACGTTGGCACGCCAAGGTGGGTTCACCGGCCCGATCCTCAACTCCTATACGTGCCAGTCGATCCAACAGTTCATGGTGCCGGCCGCGGAGGCGGCGGCGAACGTCTACACGCTCGTCGTGGCCAAGGATCCCTCCGACCCGAGCTATGCCGATGATCCGGACGTCAAGCAGTACATCGCCGACGTGGGCACCTACGGCCCCGGCGTCGATCCAAAGGTCGGCAACGTCTTCACAGGCTACAACGCCGCCTTCTACGTGGTCGATGCGCTCACTCGGGCGGCGAAGATGGACGGCGGGCTCACTCGCGCCAATCTGATGAACGCGTTCTGGTCCTTCAACCTCAAGGGCCCGATCGCGATCGGCGGCATCGGCCATGTCGACGGCATCAAGGACGCCTACATCGCTGAGTACGGCGTCATGGCCGAGTACGACCCGGCAGGGCAGACGTACAAGGTCGCCGACGGAGTGAAGATCGACGTCGAGGGCCAAGGCGGGGTGTACGCCGGCTGATCAGTCGACGGACAACCGGCGGCTGGCGGGCTCAATACCCGCCGGTCGCCGGGCCCCAGCGAAATGCTGCGGCCTCTCACAACCCGATGACACTGATTTCCGATGTGAGGCTGGGAGACTGGCGCGGTGCGAACCGTCGTTGTGCTTGCCGTGGCTGCTTGCTGCGCCATTACGGCTTGTTCGAGCGATCCGCCGGCCACCGCAGGCGATTACTGCGCGACGATCAGCTCGAACCTCCAACAACTCAACGCGCCTGCCATCGTCGATGCCACCGGCATCCAGGCCACGACGGAGCTCTACCGCTCGATCACATCCATCGCGCCACTCGCCGTGCAGAAGGAATGGCAGACCATGACCTCGAACGTCGAGGCGGCAGCAACCGTCGATCCAAACGACCCGGCGTCGGTGCAGCGCATCGCCGACATGGCTCGCTCATCTCAACAGGCGGCTTCGTCGATCTCCGACTACACGTCGAAGATCTGTGGTGTCACGATCGTGACCCCGACGACGACGATCCCGGAGATCGTGCCGACAACGGCGCCGTGAGCGTCAGAGCAGCTCGCCGCGCTTCACCTT
>DATAJN010000319.1:0-2191 GCA_036262105.1 Ilumatobacteraceae bacterium | reverse complement strand
GCCCCGACGACAGCGTGCTCGAGCTAGGCATCGTCGGTCGGGCCAGCTTGCCCGCAACGCCGGCCACGGTCGTCCTCAATGTCACCGTCACAGGCGCCACTGCCCCGGGGTTCCTCACCGTGTACCCGTGCGGAGAAACTCGACCGACGTCCTCCAACCTCAACTATGACGTCGGCATCACTCGAGCCGTTGCCGTCGTGGCCCGCGTCGGCACGAACGGTGCTGTGTGCGTGTACACGCAGGCGTCGGTGCACGTGATCGCCGACCTCACCGGCTACTACACCGTCGGCGCCAACTTCTCCGGCACGCAACCGGCGCGGTTGCTCGACACCCGCGTCGGGCCCGAGTTCATCACGGTTGATGGAGTCTCGGCCGGGATCGGGCGCCAGCCCGGTGGCAGCATCACCGAGGTGAAGGTCGCCGGTCGCGGCGGAGTGCCCACCGGTGCGACCACCGTCTCGGTGAACGTCACCGCGATCAACCCGATGCAGGCCGGCTTCTTCACGGTCTTCCCGTGCGGTGAGACGATGCCCAACGCGTCGACGGTCAACTTCACTCCGGGCGCGATCGTGCCCAACGCGGCGATGGTCAAGATCGGCAGCAACGGCTCGATCTGCGTCTTCACCAACACCGAGGCCGACGCCGTCGTCGATGTCAACGGGTACGACACGGCGCAATCGATCGTCCGCCTCTTGGCCCCGGCCCGCGTCCTCGAAACCCGACCGGGGTTCACCACTGCCGACGGATTGGCCCAGCTGAGCGCACCGCGACCGTCCGACTCGGTGCTGGAGCTCAACATCGGCGGGCGCCTCGGCGTGCCCACCGCAATCCGCGCCGCGGTGCTCAACATCACAGTCACCGGGGCTACGGGGCCCGGGTTCCTCACCGTGTACCCGTGTGGGTCGCCACGGCCCGTGGCATCGACCTTGAACTACTCATTCGGCTCGACCGTGGCCAACCTCGCCCTGGCGAGGACGTCGACCGACGGACGTGTGTGCATCTATACCCAAACCGCCACTCACCTGGTCGTCGACCTCAGCGGCTACCACACCTGAGTGAACACCTCGCCGCCGCATGTGTCAGATCCGGCTGCGTCGTCCAGCGATCTGGGCGCCACCTCGACTCGCTGAGCAGCTTGTCGTCGGCAATGCCGGCACCCAGATCTCGGAAGAGCCGGCGGCGAGCTCGCGCCGCATTGCTCGCTCGTTGACTCGTCGCTCAGCGCTTCGTTGCTCGACGCACTGCTTTGGCGGCTGCGCGGAGCCTTCGCTGCCTCAACAAGCGTGCAGCCTCCAGTAGACCGTTGAGCCTGACCGTGATCCGAAGTCGGGCTGCCCGAGCTGCATGTTTCCATCCCTTCTCGCGGGCCGCGTCTGCAATCTCTCGGGAGACGGCAACCTCCTCGCCGACTCGCACGAGCGACCGCGAGTTCCGGGCGGTCATCGTCGCATCGTGGCGCCGGTAGCGGTAGACACGTTCGGGCGCGATCACGATCGATCCGCCGTTCAGCAGCACTCGCGCGTAGAGGTCGAGATCCATCACCTGCATCCAACGGCCGTCGAAGCGCAACTCCGGCAACTGCTCCACCCGATACGACACCGACGGGCAGTAGAAGAACTGGCCGTGCATCAGGCGCGCCAGTCCTTTGTCACCGACCAACGTGGTGGGTCGCCGCCGCGGCCACATCAGCTGCTTCACAGAGTCGCCCAATGTTCGGATCGGCTGGCCCTTGTCACCGATCACCGTCACCCGAGGGGCGACGCACGTGGCTTCTGGAGTACTCCGGTGAGCACCACGAACTGCCGCGACGTACGCGGGCTCCAAGACATCGTCGGCATGGAACACCACGACGATCTCGGCCTCCGCGGCGCCGAGCTCGAGACAGCGGTTGAAGTTCGCGGAGACCCCGAGGTTGTGCTCGTTGCGCGTGAACTGCAGCCGGGTGTCGCCGAGCGCCGCAACGACCGCGTCGGCCCCTGCCTCGCGGCTGGCGTCGTCGACGACGACCGCTGTCCAGTGTGGATCGGTCTGGGCAAGGAGCGATCTGAGGGCGACATCGAGGTACTCGAGGTTGGAGAAGAACGGCACGGCGATGCAGATCCGCGGCGCAACCGGCGATTCCGCAGTCATCGTTTACGCTCGTCGTCATGTCGACAGCCGTGAAGCAAGCCCTCGTTCTAGCACTGGGTGG
>DATAJN010000318.1:0-4686 GCA_036262105.1 Ilumatobacteraceae bacterium | reverse complement strand
CCTACACCATCACCGTCGACGACACCTGGACCGAGACCTCGGGGACGTTCGTCAAGGAGGTCGAGGCATGGCGCATCGGTCGACCGCTCGACGGCTTCGCCGCCAACGTGAACGTCCTGACCCAGGACGCATTGGGCAAGGATCTGCAGGAGTACATGGACTTCAGTGCCGAGAACATGGGCGCCTTCCAGCTCATCGACCATCAGATCGTCGAAGGCGTCGGTGGCCACGAGCTCGGATTGCTCGAGTACACCGGCTCGGTGAACACCGGCGCCGGGACTCGGCAACTGCACTTCCTCGCGACGGTCGACGTGATCGACGGCCAAGCGGTGGTCGCCACGCTGACGACCGACGAAGGCGGGTTCCTCGCCGAACAAGCGGTCGTCGAGCCCTACCTGCTGTCGCTTCGCTCGACCTGAGGGCCGCTCGGTCGGGCGTTTGGTGACTCCGGCCCCGCATGGGGGCGCCAGTCATCAGACGCAGTGGGACCCGCTCCAAGTAGCACCGTGGTGACCCAGCCCCAGGGGGCCGCCAGCGACAGCGAGGCCCGCAGCACCAAGTGCTGGTTGCGCAGCGACGACTCGCCCACACCTTCCGTACGTAGGCGCGTGTGCCAGCGATCCACGTCAGCCGACCGAGAGGCGTGCGGGCGACCTTGTCGGCCTTCACCGGCGAGGCGCGGCCGGTGTGGTCGCGCACGGTCGATGCCGCCCACGTGGGCGTGTGCGTCTCGATCCACGCATCCAGCACATCTGCCACCGTGCGGCCATCACTCGCCGCAGGGGGCGCCACCGTCAACTCGGCGGCCGCTCGCTGCGCAGCACGCTTGGTCCCGCGCACGGTCCGACTCACTTGCTTTGGACGTCCACGCTCGTCGTTTCCGACGAACACGCGCACTTCCCACACCCCCGGTTTGCGCTCACGGAGTGTCGCCATGCCGGCGACGCTATCAACTAGGGAAGCAACTAGGGACAACTCCCGAACAGGGCAACACCAAGCAACACGAGATGGACTGCAAAGGCTAGCTGAACAGCTTCTTTGCGATCACGATTCTCTGGATCTGGTTGGTGCCTTCGTAGATCTGGGTGATCTTGGCGTCGCGCATCATCCGCTCGACCGGAAACTCGGTGGTGTAGCCGTAACCGCCGAGGAACTGCACGCAGTCGGTTGTCACTTGCATGGCCACGTCGCTGGCGTAGCACTTGGCCATCGCCCCGGCCATGCCCAGTTCTCCGGTCGGGTCACCGTCGTCGACCAAGGCGCATGCCCGGTACACCATCGCCCGCGCGGCCTCGACGCGCATCGCACAATCGGCGGCCATCCACTGCAGACCTTGGTTGTCAGCGAGAGGTCTGCCGAACGTGCGGCGCTGCTTCATGTAGTCGACGGCGAAGTCGAGCGCACCTTGGGCAATGCCGACGGCTTGCGCGCCGATCGTCGGTCGTGAGCGGTCGAGCGTGTGCATCGCCACGGCGAAGCCCTGGCCGACCTCGCCCACGCGCCAGGCATCGGGGATGCGGCAATCGTCGAATCGAACAACTCCGGTGGGCGAGCCCTTGATGCCGAGCTTGTGCTCCAGCTTGTCGACGTGCACGCCCCACTCGGCCTTGGCGACAAAGCAGGTGATGCCCTTGTATCGGTCGTCGGACGTGCGGGCGAAGACGGTGTAGAGATCGCTGATGCCGGCGTTGGTGATCCAGCACTTCGTGCCGTTGACGACCCAGTCGTCGCCGTCACGGACGGCCCGCGTGATCATCGATGCGACGTCGCTGCCCGCATCGGCCTCGCTGAGGCAGTAGCTCGCCTGACTGCGCCCGTCGCAGATCCGCGGCAGCACCTCGGCCTTGAGCGCTTCCGACCCGAAGTTGATCACCGGCAACATCCCCAACTTGGAGATCAGGAACATCAGACTCGTCGAGGTGCAGGCGCGTGCCAACTCCTCGGCGGCGATCGCCTGAGTCACGAGCGGGGCGCCCTGGCCCCCGTATTCCTCTGGGTACTGCAACGAGGTGAGGTCGGCAGCGATGAGCGCCTTGAACGCCCCCCAGTCGTATTCGGCCTTCTCGTCGGTTGCGGCGGCACGGGGAGCAATCTTGTCCGCGGCGAACCTGCGGACGACATTGCGGAACTCGCGCTGCTCCTCGGTGAGATTGATCGGTTGAGTCATGCGCCCATCAGCTCCTTCCAACGTTCCGGATACGCAGCCTCGACCTGGGCCGGCGTCATCCGAAGTGTGGCCTCTGGCACCATGTCGACCAGCGCCCGTGCTTCGTCGTAGTGGTGCAACGTGTTGCCGACGCCTTCGAAGAGGCGGGCCCGCAGCTCCAGCAACTCGGTGGGCGGATCGCTGTCGAGGAATCCCCAGATCGTGAAGGCGATGGTCAGGTCGTGCACGACCGGAGCCCTGCTGAAGATCGAAGCGCGCCGCAGGGCGATCCCCAGGCAACCCTGGATGGCGTCGGCGACGTGCTCGCCAGGTCGCAGCTGCAATCGGTCACGGAAGCCGTTGGCGATCTTCAGCGCAAAGCCTTGGTCAGGTCCTTGGAACCCGAGGCGTGGACCCTCCGGCTGGAAGCCGATCAGGTCGGCGGGCCGGTCTGCCTTCCACGACGGGGGCACGATGTCGGGCGACGTGTAGATCCGTGAATCGTCGACGGGTGAAACAGGGGCGAACTTCGGCGCAGCCATGACCCAGTTCTAACAGCGATTGTCGACTCACGCCCCTATGCGGGGCCCCAAACGTCAAACGCTCGAGGCGTTGCCCGGTCTGGAACGTCTTGGTCAGCCCCCGGCGTGGAGCAATCCGTAGACCATGCTCTCTTCGAGCGCCCGCCAGGAGGCCTCGATGATGTTGGGGCTCACACCGATGGTGGTCCAGGTTCGGTCGCCGTCGGTGGCGTCGATCAACACCCGAGTGATTGCCCCTGTGGCGGTGGCCCCGTCGAGGATGCGCACCTTGTAATCGGTGAGGTGCACTCTCGACAGCTGCGGGTAGGCGGTGCCGACGGCTGCCCGCAACGCGGAGTCGATGGCGTTGACGGGGCCGTTGCCTTCGGCAGTATGCACGTGTCGCTGGTCGCCCACCCACACCCTTACGGTTGCCTCGGTCGTGAAATCGCCGGTCGCCACTTCGTCGGTGATCACCCGCATGCTCTCGACCCGGAAGAACTCCTGCTGCCAGCCGGCGGCGCGGCGCATGAGCAGCTCGAGCGATGCGTCGGCCGCCTCGAAGTGGTAGCCCTCGTGCTCCAGCCGCTTGAGGTCGTCGATCACCTGGTTGACGGCCGGCCCGTCCATCGGCAGGCCGAGCTCGGTTGCCTTCATCTGGATCGTGGCCCGCCCGGCCATCTCGCTGACGATGAATCGCGTGCCATTCCCCACCAACTCGGGGTCGACGTGTTCGTAGGCATCCTTGGCACGAGCGATGGCGCTGACGTGCAGCCCGGCCTTGTGAGCGAACGCCGACGAGCCAACGTACGGTGCCTGCGGATTGAGCGGACGGTTGAGCACCTCGGCGACGTGGTGGCTGACCGCCGTGAGCCGCTCGATGCGGCCCTCCGGTAGGCACGGTATGCCCAGCTTCAACTGCAAGTTGGGGATCACCGTGGTGAGGTTGCAGTTGCCCGTGCGCTCGCCGAGACCGTTGATCGTGCCCTGTACGTGGCGGGCACCGGCGCGCACCGCAGCCATCGAATTGGCAACGGCGCAACCGGTGTCGTCGTGACAGTGGATCCCGATGATCACGTCGTTGCCCACGTGGCGGTGAACGTCGGCAACGATCGCTTCGACCTCGTGAGGCAGCGACCCGCCGTTGGTATCGCACAGCACCACGTGGCTGGCGCCTTTCACCACAGCAGCCTCCAGGGCCCGCAGGGCGAACTCGGGGTTGCGCTTGAACCCGTCGAAGAAGTGCTCCATGTCGACCATCACACGACGGCCGTGCCCGGCAAGGAAGGCCACCGAGTCGGCGATCATCGCCTCGCCCTCGTCGAGCGTCGTCTGCAAGGCGTTGAGCACGTGGTAGTCCCAGCTCTTGGCGACGATGCAAACCGTCGAGGTGTTGGCGTCGAGCAGGTTTCGCAGCGTGTCGTCGTCATCGACCTTGCCCTTCGGGCGCCGTGTCGAGCCGAAGGCGACCATCGTCGAGGTGCTCAGCCGCAGTTCGGTGGCCGCGCGGGCGAAGAACTCGATGTCTTTCGGGTTGGCGCCCGGCCAGCCGCCTTCGATGAAGTGCACGCCGAGGTAGTCGAGTTGCTCGGCGATGCGCAGCTTGTCGTCGACCGTCGCCGATACCCCTTCGACCTGCAGACCGTCGCGCAGCGTCGTGTCGAACACTTCGACAGATTCGTTGCTCATGGCAGATCCCTTCCCTGGAAATGAAAGAGCCGCCCGATTGGGCGGCTCAGAGCGCACGTCGGCGTGGGGCCGACATGCGCTAGCAAATGATGATGATCGTGGCGACGAGGCGAGGGATCACGAAACGTATTCAATCCGGTTTTCCTACCGCCGTCAACGTGAACGCTGTGCAAAACCTGTGTGCAAAACGTGGACAGTTGAAAAACTTCTGGGGATTGTCAAGAAAGTCTGCGGATAACCCTGTGACTTCAAAAATACCCCTTGACCTGCGATCTTGAGATGATGCAAGCTACCGGAGTACCGGAAAGCGCACGCCAACCGGAACTCGAG
>DATAJN010000317.1:0-18117 GCA_036262105.1 Ilumatobacteraceae bacterium | reverse complement strand
CCGCAACGACGCGCAGTCGTTCTCGACGATGCCGACGTTGCAACCAGTGGCCGAGCTGCTGGTCGAAGCAGCCAAGCTGTGGGCGTCCGTCATCCAACGCGGCGCGGCCCGCGGCGAGCTCCGCCGTGATGCAGATGCCCGGCTCGTGGTTGCGGCGATGTTCGATGCCGCTCTCAGCACTACACGGTGGTTCGCCGGCAAGCGTCCGCAGAACCCCGACCGCGTGGGCGACGCGTTGGCCGATCTCTTCCTCGGCGGCCTGCTGAGCTCGAGCTGAGACCTTGGACTCTTTCCGAGCGCAGGCTGCGGGGCGATCATCGACAGTGCGCCCACGGCGCCGCACACATCCAACGGGAGGTGCTTCCCATGAGACGATGTCGCTCACGACGGTCGGCCATGATGACTGCTCTGGCGATCGCTGTACTGATCGGCTGCGGCAGTGATTCCAAGCCCACCAACACCACAACACCGACCGGGCTCGCCAACCCCGCCAGCGAGTTCTGCGTACAACAGGGCGGCACACTGGAGATCGTCGACGAGGCGGGTGGCCAGGTCGGTTACTGCAACCTGAAGGACGGCACTCGAGTCGAGGAATGGCAGTACTACAGGGCCCAGACCGGCACGACCACCGTGCCGTGACGTCCGCCGAAGCGAGGTTGGCGAGGCGATTCGGGGCCGGGTCTCAGGTCGACGTGATCCCCAGCGACGCGGCGACAGCAGGCCGGCGAAGCTTCCACACGAACCCGTCGTAGAGGATGTGCAGCGCCCCGAAGAACAGCACGGCGAACGCATACAGGCGCCCGTCGAGTCGGGATTTGGTGACGTAGACGAGCGCGCCGATGGCCACGAAGTAGGCGATGTACGTCGCTGCCCGCCGAGCCGGCGTGCGAGTCGCGGTTGCCACCGGGGCTGCATCACTGCGCTTGCGCAACGACGTGTGAACGACGGCGAAGTACTCGATGGCATGGGCGGCCACGTAACCAGCGACCCCTGCAATGGGATCGACCATCACAGCGATCACGAGACCTGCAGTGCCGAGCGCGTACCAGTGCTTCGGGCGACTCGCCGCAACCCCGAGACGGCGCTCCGCCTGCCACCAGCGAGCGACGAGAGCGAGACCGGCGATCAGGGCGACCCAGAACACGACGCGTGCGATCGGTGTGAGGTCGCCCAGCAAGCGAATGCTGCGGGCATTGGTGCCGCCGAAGCCGAGCTTGCGGACGAGTCGCTGCAGATCGACGTACCCGCCGATGTAGGAGAGCCCGGCAACCAGCCAAACGATGAGCATCGGCTTCTCGATACGTCCTTGTTGGTCGCCGGCTTTGCGTCCGTAGATGCGCATCACGCCATAGCGCTGCATCAGTGTGTGCTCGGCGTTCCACAGCCCCGCCATCAGCGCGACCGCCGACAAACTGACGTTCAGCCCCACGACAATCAGGCCGAAGGCAACCCACGGCGCCCATCGATACAGCCGGCGATGGGCGCCGCGTTGCATCGGATCGCCGTAGACGAGACCGAGCGTGAGCGGTTGATGCGCGAACGAGATCAGGAAGATCACGCCCATGATCGATTGGACCGCCGTGAGGTGCGACTCAGCAGCATGCACCACAAGCGCGATCGGCAGCCAGCACCACCCCAACGCGATGTCGGCCACCGGCCCGTGCACCCACAGCTTCCTGGTGGTCTCCCGCTGCCCCGTCGCTACCAGCACGAGACGGAAGATTAGTCCGTCAGTCGTGCAACCCTGGAGCGCAAAGGCCTTCGAGCTCGCGAATGATGATCCGATCGCCGTTCTCGTAGGTGACCTGGTTGGCCGGATCCTTGCGAAGGTTGAACGTTCGGAAGCTCATGTCGGTGGTGTCGACCGACAGGATGCGTCCGATCAACGGCTCGCCGAGACCGAGCAGCAACTTGATGACCTCGAGTGCCTGGATCGAACCGATGATGCCCGGCAGCACCCCGAGCACCCCGGCCTCGGCGCAGCTCGGTGCCAGTTCGGCAGGCGGCGGTTCGGGAACCATGTCGCGATAGGTCGGGCCCTCGAGTGGATGGAACACGCTGACCATGCCCTCGAATCGGAAGATCGAACCGTGTACGACCGGGATGCCGAGCTTCACGCTGGCGTCGTTGAGCAGATACCGGCTCGGGAAGTTGTCGGCGCCATCGACGATCACGTCGTACCCGGAGATGATGTCGATGATGTTGCTGGCATCGAGTCGCGTGTCGTACGTGACGACGTCGACGTCGGGATTCAACAGCGTGAGGGTCTTCTTCGCCGAGTCGACCTTGCGATCGCCGACGCGGTCGAGGTTGTGCAGGATCTGGCGCTGCAGGTTGCTGGCATCGACCTCGTCCATGTCGACGATGCCGAGCGTGCCGACCCCCGCGGCGGCCAGGTACAGCGCGGCAGGAGAGCCGAGGCCGCCGGCGCCGAGCAGCAACACCTTGCTGTCGAGCAGCTTGGCCTGACCGGCCACTCCGACCTCGGGCAGCAGGAGGTGCCGCTGGTACCGGTTGCGCTGATCCGCCGTGAGCACGACCGGGGTCTTCCACGGCCGCCCTTCGTCCTTCCACTTGCCGAACCCGCCGACGACCGACGTGACGTCGGTGTAGCCGAGTTCCTGCAGCGTCTTCGCCGCGAACGCGCTGCGTACGCCGCCGGCGCAATAGACGACGACTTCGGCATCCTTGTTGAGCAGCCTGCCCTCGACCTGCGACTCGAGGTGACCGCGCGGGATGTGGATTGCGTCAGGGATCGCGCCCTGGTCGTACTCGTCGGGCTCGCGAACATCGAGGGCGATCGCCCCCGCGGCGATCCTGTCGGCGGCGGTCGCCGTATCGATCTCGCTGATCTCCGCCTTCGCCGCGTTGAGCAGATCTCGGAAGCTGGCCATGACCTAAAGCTTACCAATGTGGTCGGGATTTGGCGACATGATCAACGAGGGCAGAACTTCCCCCAGCGCGCCCAGGACGAGAACGTCGGCGTAACGGTCCATCGCGGTCGGCTCGGCGTTGACGATGATCACGCGAGCCCCGCTCGCCTTCGCTCGCGGCACGACGTTTGCTGCCGGGAACACCGACAACGACGAGCCCGCGGCCAGCAGGATGTCGCACTCCTCGGCGGCGCGCATGGCCGCGTCGATCACCTCGGGAACCAGCGACTGGCCGAACGACACGGTGTCGCTCTTCAGCACACCCGTTGCGCCTCGAACGGCGCAGGCCAGGCAGTGCGGGTCGTCCTCACCGGCGCGCACGCGTTCCAGGGTCTCGGGCATCGGACGGCGGTCGTCGCACGTCCAGCAACGGCTCCAGCGCATCGTGCCGTGCACCTCGATCACCATGCCCGGTCGATGGCCGGCCTTCTGGTGCAGTTCGTCGATGTTCTGCGTGACGACGGCGCGCAACCTTCCTTGCCGCTCGAGCTCGTAGATCGCCAGGTGCCCCCGATTGGGCTCGGCCGTCCAAGCCGGCGAGTGCAGTCGGTTCTGCCAGGCCAGTCGACGGACATCGCCGTCGGCCAAGTAGTTCTGCAGCGTCGCTGTCTTCTCGGCAGCGGGGTTCTTGGTCCACACCCCGTTCGGCCCTCGGAAATCGGGGATGCCGGATTCCGTAGAGATGCCTGCGCCGGTGAACACGGTGACGACGTTTGCGGTATCGATCAACTGCTTGGCCCGCTCCAGGTGGTCACTGATCACCATTGCATTGTGCCGCAGGATGCAACTCACCAACCCCACTGCGGCAGCCTTCGTCACCGCCTACTCATGTGGCGTGCGTGACCTGGTCGCCAGCATCAACTACCTTGCCGGCCAGACTGTCGCCAACTGTCAGTCAGCGCCGCTTTGGTTTCCGTTCTTTCGGCGACATGGAACGGGCGTAGCCGGCGCCGCGGCTGACCCAGGTGGCGAGCTGTCGTTTGGTGCGGAGCTTGTCAATGTCGACGCGCAGCCACCCGTCCATCGGGCGGCCCTTCATGACGGCGTGGCGGGCGCCGGTTCGGGCGACCAGAGCGTCCGATGTGGTCGGGTCGACGCGGACGAGTACTCCGCCCTCGCGGCTGGCCGCAATGGCCAGGTGACCACCGACGAGAAAGGCGAGCCCACCGAACATCTTGGTCTCGGTGACGCCGGGCTCATCGATGAGGAGCTCACGAATGCGCTCGGCGAGATCGTCGTCGTAGGCCACGGCGCGATTCTAGGAATGACGCACCCTCCGCGCACCGAGCAATTCAACTCGGTCAGGATGCCTCGAAACGCCGGCTTCTGGATGCCCCGAATGGGCGGTACAACCGAAACTGTGCTTCTCGAATCGCGCCCATGCGAACGGAGCCGAGCTACCGGTACCGCGCGCACGGTTTCGCTGTGCATCTTTGGGTGACTCCCCCGAATCGCTCCACGACCCGCGAGGGAGGCCTCATGGCTACCGCCCCGATGGACATTCCGCTGATGGCAGAATCGTTGATGGTCGTGCCGTGGCACGATCCCGTCGTCGATTCGGTCGGCTACGAGGTTCGCTCGCAGTATGTCGAACTGTTCTGGTTGAACGTGCTCGGGCCGACGGCGACGTGGATTCTTCGCCGGCTCGTGCTCGGATTCGACCGGTACCCGCTGGGGTACGAGCTCGACCTCGGTGAAACAGCCAGCGCGCTCGGACTTTCGTACACCGCGGGAACGGCGAACTCGTTCATGCGCTCCCTCAACCGATGCGTGCTGTTCGGTGTGTCGCAACCAACCGATGGCGGGCTGGCCGTGCGCCGGCGCGTGCCGCCGGTGGCGACGCGTCATCTCATGCGCATGCCTCCACATCTGCGCCAAGCCCATCAGCAGTGGAGCATCCAGGCCACACGCATCTCACTCGCCGATCTGGAACGCGCTCGGGTCCTTGCCGAAGCAATGGTCGAGACAGGCGACGACCCCGACGACGTCGAGCGTCAACTGCTGGCGCTCGGTGTGCTGCCGGCGGCGGCCATCGAAGCGACAGCGTTGGCGATCAGCCGAGGCTTCTCCCCCGACGCGGCCTGAATCACGGAGTGAAGTCGAGGGCCAGCTGGATCAGTAAGCGAGTGCCGAAACCGGTGGCGCCACGCGACAACCAGCCATCATCCGCGTCGGAGTTCATCGGACCGGCGATGTCGAGGTGTGCCCAAGGTGTGTCGCCGACGAACTCGCTGAGGAACAGCGCGGCGAGGATGGCGCCACCGTAGGGCCCGCCGACGTTCTTCATGTCGGCGACGTTGCTGTCGAGCAGCTTGCGGTACTTCGGCTCGAGCGGCATCTGCCAGAGCGGCTCGTCGGTGCCGGTGGCCGCCGCCGTCACTTGATCGCCGAACGGTTGGTTGTTGCTGAAGACGCCCGCCATCTTCTGTCCGAGTGCCGAGATGATCGACCCTGTCAAGGTGGCGATGTCGACGATGGCATCGGGTTTGGCCTCGACGCCGAGCGACAGCCCATCGGCGAGCACCAACCGGCCTTCGGCATCGGTGTTGTGGATCTCCGCGGTCTTGCCGTTGCGGAACGTCAGCACATCACCCAGTTTGAGGGCGCTGCCCGAAGGCATGTTGTCGGTGCACATCAGATATCCAGTGACCGCCGATCTGCACCTCAGAGCCTTCAGCGTGCTCATCGCCGCCAGCACGGCAGCCGCGCCGCTCATGTCCATCTTCATCATGGCGTGCATGCCGTCGCTCGGCTTGAGGCTGATGCCACCGGAGTCGTACATCACTCCCTTGCCCACCAACACCAGGTGACCGCGAGGGTTGCGCGGAGCGTAGGTGAGGCGGACCACACGCGGCGGTTCCATGCTGCCTTTGTTGACGCCGATCATGCCGCCACAACCCATCGCCGCAAGTTGGTCCTTGTTGAACACCTCGATGCCGAGCCCGCTCGCTGCGGCGATCTCCACCGCTCGATCGGCGATCATGCGCGCTGTGAGGTGCGCCGGCGGGGTGTTGGCCAGATCTCGGGCCAGGCCGGCGGCCGCAGCCGTTGCCGAGCCGCGGTCGACTCCGAGTTTGGCACCCGCAGCGCGCCGTTCACCCACCACCAAGGTGAGATTCTGCAACCCGCTGGGAGCCGGCTCGCTCTTCAGTCCGTCGTATCGGTAGGCAGCGAGCAACGCACCCTCGACGACCGCCTGGGCCGCGGTCGCTGCATCGATGCCTTCGATATCAGCGAGCGACGTGGCGATCGTCGTGCGCTTACCCGCGGCACGGACCATCGCTGCCGCTGCGTTGCGCAGGGTCGACGCTGACGGGCGACCATCGCCGATCCCGACAGCGATGTGCGTCGGGCCCGCGGCCGAGGGAACGACGAGCGTTTGGCCGGGCTTGCCGTCGAATCCGTGTGCCGCGAGCGAGTTGCGATTGAGGCCGAGGCTGCGCGGCACTGCCCCGCTGGCGGCGACCGGCACGCCGATCGTCTCTGCGGTTCGCGGAGTGGCTCGAGCAATCTGGACGTTCACTGTCATGTTCGACAGTCTGGCGTAAACAGCCGCGACGGCCACGAACCAGTCGGTGGTGTCATGATCAGCGGACCATGAAACGCCACTGGAAGAAGATCGTCGGCGCCGTGGTGGTGCTGATCGCGCTCGTCGTCGGAGGATCCTGGTTCTACGCCAAGGTGTACCACAAGGCGCCCGCCGAGCTCGCGCCCGCGGATCTCATCGCAGCACTCGATGCATCTGTTCCGGCCGGATCCAACGGGACTGCGGCACCGTCGACATCGTCGGACGATGTGAGCGGTGCGTGGCAGGCGGTATCGACCTCAGTCCTGCGGTACCGGGTGAACGAAACCATCAACGGTTTCGACAAGACGGCCGTCGGTGAAACCCACGACATCACCGGCACGTTGACGGTCGATGGCACGACGGTCTCGAACGGCGACTTCACGGTCGACATGACCACCGTCACGAGCGACGAGTCGAGGCGTGACCGTCAGTTCAGCGGCCGTATCATGGACGTGGCCAAGTTCCCGACGGCGACGTTCAGCATCACGAGCCCGATCCAGTTCGGCTCGGTACCCGGCGAGGGCAAGATCCTGCAGACCACGGCGACGGGCGATCTCACGCTGCACGGCACTACGAAGTCGGTGACCTTCGATCTTCAGGCAATGACGAAGAACGGCAAGATCGGCATCATTGGCACCATCCCTGTCGTCTTTGCCGACTACGGCATCCCGAACCCGACGTTCGCGACCGTCACCACCGACGACAACGGCGTACTCGAGTTCGTCGTGGTGTTCGTACGCTCGTAACGCAGTCCTAGAATCGGTCAGGCATGAACATCGTCGCGTGGATCGTCGTCGGCCTGATCGCCGGCCTGCTGGCCCGCTGGATCGTCCGCGACGACCGCAGCGGCTGCCTCTACACGATCGCCGTCGGAGTGCTCGGAGCCTTGATCGGCGGGGCGTTGATGCAGGCCAGTGGTCACACCGGGATCAACGAGTTCAGCGTGCGATCGCTGCTGGTCGCTGCGCTCGGCGCCATCTTGCTACTGCTCGTGTTGCAGGCGATCGGCGGCCGCGGCCGGGCTCGGCGGCGGCGCTAGCTCGCCTCAGCGAGCCAGGAGTTGGCGAACGCGGTCCTTCGGCCGGCCGATGATGGCCTTGCGTTTGGTGACCACGAGCGGCCGCTGCATGAGCTGCTTGTACTTCAGCAGCACGGCGACCACTTGATCCTCCGTCGCCACGTCGGCATCGGTGAGACCCAGCTTGTTCCACAGGCTGTCGCGACGAACGAGATCGGTGACCGGATCCTCGAGCTTGGCGATGATGGCTCGCAACGTGGCTTCGTCGGGCGGAGTCTTGAGGTAGAGCACCGTGTCGAAGTCGACTCCGAGCTCCTCGGCAATGCCCACGGCATTGATCGAGGAGTTTCAATGAACGTTGTGGTAGATCGTGACGTCGGCCATGTGGCCAGACTACGACGGCCACGCCTCCGTATGACACCCCTGTCGTACCGTGACCGTGCGGCTTCCCCCGGATTCTCAGCGACAGCAATTGTCACGTCATCGGAGGCACCTCATGCCGCGTTCACCTACCCGCCCCGCACTGCCGTTGGCCGGCGAACCAATCCTTTCGTCCGCCGAGGCGCTGCGCGTCGTGTCAATGGCGATTCACCATCCGCTCGAAGCGGAGACGATCGCCTTTTTCCTCGACGAGTGCAGCTGCAGCAACACCATCACCATCGTCAGCGGCACGACCGAGCCCGACTCCATCATCTCGGTCGCAGAATGCATGGCAATCGCGGCCAGCCGATCGCCATCGCTGTGCGGCGTCGTCCTCGCCACGGTGCGCCCCAGCACGGGCATGCTTCCGGGCGACATCGATCGTTGGCTCGAGGTCGATGCCATCACGGAATCGCAGGGCATCGAACTGCTCGAATGGTTCATCGTCGGCCCTGGCGTGATCGAATGCCCGCGCCAGATGCTGGGCGAGCCGGACCGATGGTGAGCCGCTACCGGCGGGCTCGCCGATCCGCTGGGCTCAGTCGCAGACCGCCGGCTCGCAGCCTGCGCAGCAGTTCACGGCTCGGCAACACCGTCGCTCCCGCGCCGACGATTTCGTCGAAGAGCTCCTCCGGTACGTCGTAATGGTCTCCGTGAAACCCTCGGCGCGGGATCCCTGATCGTTCGGCGAACTGATGCAACTCGTCGTAGCTCAGATCGCTCACCAGGTGCGACCATCGGCGGCCCCTGAACCACCAGATGGGCTCGTCGATCAGAACCGCCACAATCCCCACTGTGCCGTAGCCTGACGTCAATGACAATGCCGGAGGAAGAGATCCGGAGGGCGTGGCGACAGGTAGCAGGAAACGCCCACGATGGGTATGTCGACGGTTTGTTGATCAGGTACCGCGAACGGCATCGTTACTACCACACGGCCACGCACATCATGATGGTCATACGCCATCTGCACGACGTGTCAGCAATGCTCGAGAGCCGGCCCTCGGCGGAGCTGCTTGCTGCGGCGCTGTACCACGATGCGATCTACGACCCCAGGGCCAGCGACAATGAAGCGCGGTGTGCGTCATTGGCCAACAGTCAGCTCGCGGAGATCGGCTGGTCGTACGGCAGATGTGCGACGGTTGGGACGATGATCCTTGCCACCGACGGTCACAGCAGTTCCGATACTGAGCTCATCACGGAGACGGCGATGCTTCTCGACGCCGATCTGGCCATCCTCGGGGCCGATCCCCGCAGCTACTCCGCCTATGTCACCGGGGTGCGAGCCGAGTACTTCTTCGTCGACGACGAGCGATGGCGATCCGGACGTGGGCGGATCCTGCAGGACTTCCTCGACAGGTCACGAATCTTCGCCACCGACTACATGCACACCGAGTTCGAACACCGGGCGCGTGCCAACGTCGAAGCAGAGCTGGCCACGCTGCACTGACCACCGCCCGCGTGAGCGGCACCCTGATGACATCGGCGGCTGCCGGTGATTGACTTGGGGACGTGAGCGAACTGCAACCGCTGCGACGGACCATCACCGAAACGATCACCGAGCTCGACCGCGAGCTCGAGACTGACGAACCGGCCGCGGCTCACATCGTCAAGACCGAGCCAGGCGAGAGCGCCGCGGCGAAGGTCCTCGAGGCACGCATCTACGGGATCGCACTCGAAGCGCTGTGCGGTCACGTTTGGGTGCCATCGCGCGACCCCAAGCAGCTACCGCTGTGCGAAGCATGTAAGAGCGTGTACGAGATGTACCGGATGTTCAACGATGGTCTCGGCGATTCGCCGGTCGACTGAGCCAGTGCCAGATCCGGCGAACGGCCTGCGCATCCGCGACGCGGCGAGAGCCCTGCTCCTCGACACCGACCAACGGGTGCTGCTCGTTCGCTTCGAGTTCCCGACGGCCACGCGCTGGGCGCTACCCGGCGGCGGCCTGGAGCCGGGCGAGGACCACATCGATGCGTTGCGTCGCGAATTGGAGGAAGAAGTCGGCCTGGTCGACGCAATGATCGGTCCGCAGATCTGGCATCGGTTGCACATCGTCCCGTTTCTCAACGGCGAGTTCGACGGGCAGCGCGAACGGATCCATCTCGTCGAGTGCGCCGCGTTCGATCCCGAGCCGCGGCTGACCTGGGCAGAACTGAACGCCGAGTTCGTCCACGAACTGCGGTGGTGGACGATCGACGAGATCGCCGGAAGCGATGCCAACTTCGTACCAAGAGGACTTCTCGTGCTGCTCGGCGCACTGCTGCGCGACGGCCCGCCGATCGACTCGATCGACGTGAGCGGCTGACGACGATGTTGTTCAGCGCCGACGCCTGGCCGGGCATCGCCGACGGCTCGATCACGGTGACGTTCCGAGCGTGGAAGCGAGCCCAGGCGAAAGTGGGAGGCCGCTATCGAATTGGGGGGATGCTGATCGAGGCGACCGATGTACGCCAGGTTCGCCTCGACGAGATCACGATCGCCGATGCCCGTCGCGCCGGCGCTGCCGACCTCGGCTCCATGCGGTCGCGACTCGGGGCCAGCGACCCGGTCTGGCGTGTCGAGTTCGTACACATCGGCGAGGACGACCGCATCACCCGCAGGGCGGAAGCATCGCCCGACGACGTCGCCGCCGTCATCGCCCGCCTCGTCCGTCTCGACCGAGGTGGCCCTTGGACCCGGGCCACTTTGCAGTTGATCCATCGCTATCCGGGCGTCGTGTCGACGACCTTGGCCAGCCACGCCGGGCAGGACCGGCCAGCCTTCAAGCTCAACGTCCGCAAGCTGAAAGAACTAGGCCTCACCGAAAGCCTCGACATCGGCTATCGCCTCTCACCACGCGGTGAGGCCGTACTGCAAGCCCTCGATTGAGCGACACTCCGCGTGGTCTGTTCGAGGGCCTGTATCTGCGAACTACGCTCGACGCTCTTCCCATCACACGCAGCGGTCGACGATGTGTGCAGAGCAGGAGGGCCAACTATGTGGGAGCAATATTGGAAGGATCGCGGTTCACCGTGGGAGTACGACTCGGGTCCGGCGAAAAATCGCAACTGGTCGCGTCTGTTCGCCGAAACACCGAACTACCGCGGCTTCGGCAAGGCCTTGTCGGGCAACGAGGAGTTCCGCTGGCACTTCGGCCCGATGTTCTACCGCGGACGGCTCGGTGACCAGCAGGTCAAGATCCTCGTCGTCGGACAAGAGGGTGCACAGGACGAATCCCTGAGCCACCACTCGTTCACCGGTGGAACGGGTGGCCGCATGCAACACCTGCTGAATCACCTCGGAGTCAGCCGGTCGTACCTCTTCCTCAACACCTTCGTGTACCCGATCTTCGGGCAGTACGACGGTCTGCTGCCGATCATCGCCCAGCATCCGGCTTCACCGATCGCCAAGCATCGCCAAGAGTTGTTCGACTACGCCGTCTCCCGCAACGACGTGCAGTTGGCGATCGCCGTCGGACGTGCCGCAAAGGAGTCGTTGGCCAGTTGGGTCGAGACCCACGGTGGCACCGCCGATCCCGACAACCTGCACCTCGCCGACGCCTCGGTCATCTCGCCCAACCTGCGCATGGTCGGCGTGCTGCACCCGGGCGGCGCGACCAAAGGCGGAGCAGTGACGGCGATCATCGCCAGCTTCAACGCGGCCATCAACCACGTACACCAGTGGATCGCGGCGAATCCCACGTGGCTGCCCGTCGACCCCGGCGCCACTCGGGCAACGAGCGCCTACAAGTACTCTTCCGACCCGATCCCGTTTGCCGACTTCCCGTACGGGATCCCCTGGATGCTCGGCCGCGAGTCGACCTCGTCGAATCGGCGTGATGGTCAGACCGCCATCCAGTTGTTCTCCGACAACGGCAAGTACAACAACGCAGGCACCACACTCGCCTACCCGGGCAGCTCGGCGGGCACCAACGTCGGCTACTCGGCCGATCCCGGTGACGTCGCCTGGGAGCCGCCGCGGCAGGCCCACGACGATTTCGATCGTGGCCCGGGTTCGACCTTTGCCGCCCTGTTGCAGGGAGGCAAGCAAGGGTTGCCGTGGCCGGATTTCAACTCGTTCGGGTTGAAGTGTTCCTCGTCGTTGGGGATGGGCCCGATCTACCGTGGCAGGCTCGACAAGCCGAGCGTGCTCGTGCTGGCCGACCAGCAAGCGACCGACGACCTGTTCACGATGCGGGCGTTGACGGGTGACGATGGCCAGCACTTGCAGTCGTTCCTGCGGGCTGCAGGAGTCACGACCAAGTACGCGATCTTGCGGGTGTTGCCGGTCGACACCCTCGCCGACGATCAGACAAAGACCGCCGCCGCGGTCGACAGCGCGGAGGTACGAGCGGTGTACGCCGAGGCCGTCCGACTTTCCAAGCCGCAGGTGCTCCTGTTCGTCGGACCGCTCGCCCAACGCTTGCAGAGCCATGTCACGCCGGTCGGCACTCCGGTGGTGACCATGAAGTCGCGGCTGCAATCCGGGGTCGACGCCAGTTGGCAGGCGGCTTTGACCCAGCTGAAGACGCTGGCGTACACACGAGAGATTTCCGCACCGACGTTCACGTATGCCGGCGAGCGCGAGCAGATCCCTCGCGGCGACCTTCCCTTCGGCACACTTCGCTGGCAGGGCTCGAGCGGCAATCGTGGACAACAGGCCACGCACAGCGGTTCCCCGTCGTTCGACTACTACAAGGTGACGATGCCGGCGTGGGCCGCCGCGCTGAACCCGCCACCGCTGTCGGCGTCGGAAGACGCTGCCGCGCAGGTGCTACGGAACCTCTGATGCTCGAGATCCAGGGACACGTCGTGCCGATGGCCACGGCCGACACGCAGCAGCACTTCGTGGGCCGCGTCCGCCTGAATGGCCCTGTTGTCGACAGCGTCCTGGAAGGTCGCCACGACCCACCACAGGATGTACGCCAGGTGGATGTCGGCGATGCCTTCGTCTACCCCGGTCTCACCGACCTGCACTCGCACATCGGCTTTGCCACGTTGCCGTTGTGGCACGAGCCGACCCGCACATCAGGCCCATGGCTGCATCGCGACCTGTGGCCGAGCGCGCCGTCGTACAAACCAGGGGTCAGCTGGCCTGCGTACGCCTACTTGAAGGGTGCACCGGAGGAGCTGCTGGCGTATGCGCAGGTTCGTGCCCTCGCCGGCGGCACCACCACGATCCAGGGCTGGCCGAACGCGAACGGCACGCCGGCGAACCAACTGGTGCGAAGCGTCGACGACGGCGTCGACCCTGACTCGATCCGCACGTCGGTGATCAACCTGTCGTCTGCCGAGCTCGACGAGCGCCGTGCCCTTCTCGACGAGGGTCGCTCCCTCGTGTACCACCTCGCCGAAGGCCAGCGCGGCAGCAAGGTGGCCCGTGAATTTGCCGACGTCGCCACTTCCGGATGCCTACGGCATCGACTGATCGCCATTCATTGCTGCGCCGTCGGTGACGACGAGTTCAGGCAGTGGAACGTGCACGCCGAGCTGTCCGACAATGCTTCGCCGGGCGGAGTCGTGTGGTCGCCGTTCTCCAACCTGTGGCTCTACGACCAGACCACCGATGTCCTGGCCGCCCGCGCGCACGGCGTATCGGTGTGCATCGGCTCCGACTGGGGGCCCTCGGGAAGCAAGAACCTGCTCGGTGAGCTGAAGGTCGCGTACACCTGGGTCGTTCACGCCGGGCTGGCACTGACGCCGTTCGACCTCGCCGAGATGGTGACGTCGAACCCCGGAGACCTGCTCACCCGCGCCTGGGCCGGGCAGGGTCCAGGCCGGCTGGAGCCGGGCCGGATGGCCGATGCCGTCGTGATCGCCAAACGCTACGACGACCCGTGGACCAACCTGCTCCTCGCCCGTGAGCGCGACATCATGCTGGTGCTCAGCGATGGTCAGGCCCGCTACGGCACGCAGGGTCTGATGAAGGCTGCCGGCGAGACCGCCACCACCAGCATGCGGATCGGGCAGACTTCGCGACACTTCGTGCTGCATCGACCTGACGATCCGACGAGGACGTGGACGTGGTCGGCAGTGATGAAGACGCTGCGCGGCGTGCAGGCCGACCCTGTGAAGGCGATCGAGCAGGGACTGGCCGTGGAGGCGATCAATGCCGACGTGACCACACCGAGTACCGGCAGCCTGATCCTCGAATCCGACATGCCGGGCGGGCCCAACAGCGTCGCCGGACCGCCGCCGCCCGGCACCAAGTTCGACGCGCCACCACTTCCGACGCTGATCCACGACAACACCTGGTTCAGCGCAGTTCGCGCAGCCGGGTACCAGGGGCACCTCCTCGATGATCTCGATCGGCTCTTCGCCGACGATGCGGTGCTGCCGTGAACGACGCTCTGGTCGGCTTGAGTTGGGCGGACGCCGTTGCCGAAGCGCCACATCGCGAGCCGCTGACCCAGGCCGAGCGCAACGACATCATCACGATGTTCACCGATCTCCTCGATGGGTTGTACGTCCACCTGCCGCTCAAACGGGCGATGTACGGCATCGATCCCGTGCAGCAACTGCGACGTCTCCATGAACGCGCCCGGCTGATGACGGATGATGCGTTCCACCGCGAGATCGCCGGCATCCTCGTCAACCTGCGCGACGCTCACACTGCGTACATCGCCCCGTCGTCGCTCGCCGGGGCGGCGGCCAGGTTGCCGTTTCTCGTCGAGCAGTTCGGGCCCGACACTGCGCCGCGTTTCGTCGTCTCGAAGGTCATTCGCCAGCTCGTCACCGATACCCGTTTCGCTGAAGGCGTCGAACTGATCGAATGGAACGGCGTGCCGATCGCCGATGCGGTTCGCCGCCGAGGCGAGAGCGAGCGTGGCGGGCGACCCGATAGTGCCATGGCAAGAGCACTCGACTCGCTGACGTTCCGTGCCCTCGGGATCGGTCCACCGCCCGACGAACGGTGGGTGATCGTGGGCTATCGCAGGCACGACGACGACCCGATCCGCGAGCATCGATTCGAGTGGCGGTTCATCGATCCGGGCCCGGCTCCCGACGCTGCCCACCCGACAGCTCCCGCGGCTGCGGCGATGGCGATACATCCCGATCGGGCGCTGGTGCGGCGCGCCAAGAAGCTGTCGTTCAACGCAGGGCTGTGGCAGACAGAGCGCAAGGATCGTGTGGCCGCGGCCGGCGTCGGCATCGCCGACAACGGGTGGATCACCGGTCAGTTCCAGGACAACGTCTCGGCGCGAGTCGTGTCGATCGCCGGTCGCGAGCACGGCTACCTCCGCTTGTGGAGCTTCGAACTGGCTGACGACGATGGCTTCATCGCCGAGGTCATGCGCCTGCTCGCCGAACTTCCGCAGGACGGATTGATCATCGATCTGCGCGGCAACCCGGGCGGCCTCATCTGGGCCGCGGAACGGCTCCTTCAACTGTTCACACCGAGGCCTATTTCGCCGACAAGGTTCTCGATCATCGCCACGGACCTGACCCGGACGATGACTGACGCCCCGCAGAATCGCAGCTCGCTGAGCCCATGGCGGCGGACGCTGCTCGACGCCATCGGAACCGGCGAGGTCTATTCGCAGTCGGTACCGATCACACCGTACGAGCGGTGCAACGACATCGGTCAGGTGTACGGCGGCGCTGTGATCGCCATCGTCGATTCGACGACCTATTCGGCCGCGGATCTGTTTGCCGCCGGTTTCGCCGACAACGGGATCGGTACGGTCGTCAGCGTCGGCCGGGCAACCGGCGCGGGCGGCGCCAACGTCTGGTGGGCCGACACGCTCAACAGCGTTCTCGCCGGCACCACCCACGTACTGCCGCGGCTTCCCAAGGGCGTCGGGTTCACGCTTGCGGTTCGCCGGGCAACTCGAATCGGCGCCTCCGACGGCGCACCCATCGAGGACGTCGGCATCGTCGGGCATCGCACCTACGCGATGACTCGCGACGATCTGCTGCTCGGCAACACCGATCTGATGATGTTCTGTGCCCGGTTGCTCGATGCTGCACCGGCAACGTCGTTGACCCTTCGCTGGAATGCTCCCAACCTCGACATCGCCGTCAGCAAGCTCGATCGCATCGACGTCTACGTCGACGGCAGGCCGCACCAGTCGTACGAGGTCGCCGACAAGCTGCGGCTGTCACTCCAACACCCACGCGAGGTCATCCGCGTCGAGGGGTACAAGGGTGAGAACCTGCAACAGATGCGCACGATCAGGCTGGAGCCATCGGGCTGAGGCACCGGCCAACAGTCACGCGTCGGCGTGTGCGAACAGCATGTGTCTACCGCTACGGTGCCCGACGTGACAGCCCCATTGTGCGTCATCGGCGACTTCGCCTGGGACGTTCTCATCCGCACCAACAGCAAGCTCCTGCATGGCGGCGACAGTTTC
Source organism: Ilumatobacteraceae bacterium (assembly GCA_036262105.1). Lineage (GTDB taxonomy): Bacteria > Actinomycetota > Acidimicrobiia > Acidimicrobiales > Ilumatobacteraceae > JAENVT01. The sequence goes on along the minus strand of DATAJN010000317.1, from coordinate 1,849 downwards.
GGAGAAGTAATGCTGACGCCGGGGGGTAGTGCCGCCAACGTGGCCGCGTGGGCGAGTCGCTGCGGGCTGGCGACCGAGTTCATCGGCAAGATCGGCCGCGATCGTTTCGGCCAGCTGGCCCAAGAGGATCTCGCCAAGGAGCGCGTCACGAGCCACTTCGTGGAGACCAACGAACACCTCACCGGGTGCGTGGCGGTGTTCGTCGACCAGACGGGCGAACGGTCGATGGTCTCCGGCCGAGGCGCCGACTTCTACCTGCTGCCGTCGGAACTGCCCAAGGAGACCGTGCGCGGGGCCAAGCACCTGCACATGACGGCGTGGTCGTTCTTCGTCGATCCCCCGCGCGCCGCCGCCCGTGCCGCTGCCCACATCGCCCGCGACAGCGGCGCAACGCTGTCGTTCGACCCGGCCTCGTTCCAGATGATCGAAGAGATGGGTGTGAACCAGTTCCTTGCCTGCACGCAGGATCTCGGGATCGACGTCTTCCTCCCGAACTACCAAGAGGGTGAGGTGCTCACCGGTCTCGACGAGCCGGAGGCGATCGCCGCCGCCCTGGCCAAGCTGTATCCGCAGGCGTTGATCATGCTCAAGCTCGATGCCGACGGCGCGCTGGTGTACGAGAACGGCGTCGGCACGCGCGTGCCACCGGCGACCAACAACCTGGTCGATGCCACGGGTGCCGGCGACTCGTTCGCCGGCGCGTTCCTGGCGCACTACCTCAACGGCGCGACCGCGCTCGATGCCGCCCGCTTCGCCACCACGATCTCGGCTTGGGTGATCGAGCAGATGGGCGCTCGCCCCGAACCCGACGCCCGGCTGCACGCGATACTGCGCTGATGACAACGTCGACCGATCGATTCCGTGCCTTGCACACCGATGGCATCTTCGTGATGCCCAACCCCTACGATCTCGGCTCCGCCCGCCTGCTCGCCGCGCTCGGGTTTCCGGCGCTCGCCTCGACCAGCGCCGGGTTCGCCGCGACGCTTGGCCGGCTCGACATGCAGGTGACCCGCGACGAGTTGCTGGCACACATCGGGCCGCTCGCCGCGGCCACCGACTTGCCGCTCAACGTCGACTCCGAACGGTGCTTCGCCGATGATGCCGCCGGAGTCACCGAGACCGTCGAACTGCTGGCCGATGCCGGCGCCGCCGGCTGCTCGATCGAAGACTGGAACCCCGTCACCGGCGAGATCGACCCCGTCGAGGTCGCAGTCGAACGAGTTGGCGCGGCAGCGGCCGGAGCGGCTCGGTCGGGTCTCGTGCTCACCGCCCGGTGTGAGAACCACCTGCACGGAGTCGACAACCTCGACGACACCATCGCCCGGCTGCGTGCCTACGTCGCCGCAGGGGCCGAAGTCGTCTACGCGCCGGGGCTGGTCGACATCCGTCAGATCGCCGCGGTCGTGAGTTCTACGGCCGTCCCCGTGAACGTTCTGATCCTGCCGGGTGGACCGAGCGTCGAACAACTGGGGGGCGCCGGTGCACGCCGCGTATCCACGGGCAGTCTGTTGTCGAGGATCGCCCACGGCGCCATGGTGGCCGCCGCCGAGAACCTACGCGACACGGGTGTGATCAACCGCTCCGAGCCATTCCTGTCGTCGAGCCTCGCGGCTCAGGCCTTGCACGACTGAGCGATCCAGCTTCTGAGCAATACGGCCAACTCCTCCTGAGCCTCGGCTCCGAGCTCGTAGTGAACGTGGCGGACCGGGTGACCGATTGCTTGGTCACCGAGTCGTGCTCGCACTGTGGCCGCCAGATCGATCGGGGTGCCGGTGACCACGACATCGCAGGGCGTTGCCGCGATCGTGGCAACCAGATCGGCCAACTGCTGGTCGCCGTAGCCCATCGC
>DATAJN010000316.1:0-7329 GCA_036262105.1 Ilumatobacteraceae bacterium | reverse complement strand
GACGTGGCTGAGCCAACGCTTCTTCCAGCACCTCCGACGCGGCGCGGCGCCGATGTCGAGGTACTGCACGGCATCTCGGTCTCCGATCCGTATCGGTGGCTGGAAGACGGAGAGTCCGAAGAGGTCGCGGCCTGGGTAGCCGCACACAACCAACGCACCAATCAGGCGCTCGCAGCCAGACCCACCTGGGGTCGATGGCACGAGCGCCTTGCCGCGCTCACGGCTCTGCCGAACATCGGCGGAGCGGTCGTTCGCGGTGACCGTTTGTTCGTGCTCGAACGAACTGCCGGCGCTGATCAGTTTGCCTTGGTCGTGCGCTCGGCAGTCGATCGCAATGCGCGACCAGAGACGCTGCTCGATCCAGCGCAGCGAGCCGACGATGCTGCCGTGGCCATCGATTGGTTCGAACCGTCTCCCGACGGCACGTTGCTCGCAGTCGGGGTGAGTGAGGGCGGCACCGAACAGAGCACGCTCGCGGTGATCGACGCGGTCACGGGCGCGCATCTGCCCGACTCGATCCCGAACACGCGGGCCTCCTCGATCGCCTGGGTGCCCGACAACAGCGGCTTCTGGTACTTGCGCTATCCCGAGGGTGACGCCTACAACCGGCACGTCTTCTTCCACCTCCTGGGCAGCGACCCTGCAGATGATCCAGTCGTGTTCGATGCCCTACCCACGACGGAAACCTGGCCCGACGTGCTGGCGAGTGACGACGGTCGCCACCTCCTCGTCTCCATGCTGGTCGGTTGGGGCCGAATCGATGCTCAACTGCTCGACACCGAGACCGGCGAATGGCGCGGGGTCATCAGCGGGGTCGAAGCGCGGTCGTCGTTCTTCTTCCATGCCGGCGAGCTCTACGCCGTCACGTCGCGCGATGCACCCAACGGCCGCGTCATCGCCGCGCCACTTCACGATCCCAGCCGGTGGCGCACTGTCGTCGCCGAACGCGAGGTGGTGCTGGTGCGCGCCGCGAGTCTCGGGGACCATCTACTGGTCGTGTCCAGCCAGTCGGCAGTCGACACCGTCGAGCTGTGGGATGCCGACGGCACGATCCGAGGCACGATCGACGAGTTCCATCTCATCAGCGTTCAGTCGGTCGATACTGAAGATGACCTCGCCTTCTTGACGGTGGCGTCGTTCGATGCGCCTCCGTCGCTCTACCGACTGTCTTCTGGCCGCGTCGAACGGTGGTCGCCACCGCCCGACACCTCTGTGGTCCCGCCGATGACTGTCACGCAGATGGTCTACCCATCGCTCGACGGAACCGAGATCGGTCTGTTCGTCATGCACCGCGCCGATGTCGAACCATCGTCGTCGATGCCGCTGGTGCTCACGGGCTACGGCGGGTTCTCCATCTCCGAGACGCCTTCGTGGGTCGTCAGAGCAGCGGCATGGTGCGCGGCCGGAGGCGTGTTCGCCGTTGCCGGCCTTCGCGGTGGCCACGAGCACGGCGAGGATTGGCATCGCGCCGGTCGTAGGGGGAACAAGCAGAACGTGTTCGACGACTTCCACGCTGCGGCTGATTGGCTCGTCGCTCGCGGCCTGACGTCGCGAAACCTGCTCGCCATCGAAGGCGGATCCAACGGCGGCCTGTTGATGGGTGCGGCGATCACTCAACGGCCGGATCTCGCCAGAGCCGTGCACTGCGCCGTGCCGCTGCTCGACATGATCCGCTTTCCACAGTTCCTCATCGCCCGCCTGTGGACCGACGAGTACGGCGATCCCGACATCGCCGACGAGTTCGCCTGGTTGCACGCCTACTCGCCCTATCACCACGTCGTCGAGGGAACGTCGTACCCAGCGGTGCTGTTCACCACGGCCGAGGGCGATTCGCGCGTCGACCCGATGCACGCCCGCAAGATGGCCGCATCGCTCACCTGGGCCAGTTCGAGCCAAGATGACCGACCGGTGCTGCTGCGCCAGGGCGGGCGCAGTGGGCATGGGCAGGGCAAGCCGGCGAACATGCGGGTGCGTGACGACGCCGACGTGCTGGCGTTCTTCTGTTGGCAGCTGGGTGTCGAGACGATGCTCGACACCCACTTGTAGCCTGGACATCCATGCCCCGCCGACACCTGGTGTTCGTCCGCGTGCTGGCCGGCACCGTCGCCCTCGCCTTCGTGGCGCAGTGTGGCGGATCGTCCGCTTCGACGGCCGCAGCCGCGACGACCACTGCTCCCGATGTGACCGTGGTCGACGAGACCTCGGTGGCCCGCGAGACCTCGAGTGTCGACTCATCGGTCGTCGAGACATCGGCGCCCGCCACCACGACATCGACGACGATCGCGCCGACGACCACGACCACCACAGTTCCCGAGCCGACGACGACCACCACCTTGGCACCCGTCCTCGATCTCAACTGCCCAGCTACGCCGCATGGCGCGGTGATCGACCGCGATCGGCAGCGCGCCTGGCTGTGCGACAACGGGGTCGCCTTGGCGGAGTTCGTCATCACCACGGCGATCGACCAGCCCGACCCTGGTACTTACCAAGTCTACGGCAAGAGCATGCACACCTCGTCGAGGCTGGGTGGGCACTACAGCACGATGACGCATTTCGTCGCGTTCACCCGCGGTGAGAAGACCGGCGCCAGGGTCGCCTTTCACACGGTGCCCGTCCTGCGCAACGGCGAGTACGTGCAACCGCTCGAGTCAGTTGGTACCGAGGAACACCACGGCGATTCGGCCGGCTGCATCAGGGTGCTGCCCGAGGAGGGTCAAATCGTGTGGGACTGGCTGAAGATCGGCGACGAAGTTCACGTGATCACCTGATCACGTCGTCGGCTGATCATGGCTCGATCTCGTCATCGCCGCCGCGCAGATACGACTGGCCCTCCACGCACTCCTCGCGATATGGACACCACCGGCACGATATGCCCGGCTTCTTGATCGCAGGGTCGCCCTCGACCTGCAGTTGGATCAACCGATGGATGCCATCGAGCGTGCGACGCAACGCCGTGCGCAGCACACCTTCGGTCACGTCTTCGACGATGGGTTGCGCCGAATCGAGATAGAAGGTGGCCAGCTTGCGCGGTGGTACGTCACGCACCAACGTCTCGACCAGTGCGTAGAAGCGCAGGTCTTCGCGGTGACGCTGGCTGACCCGACCGGTCTTCAGGTCGATGATCACCTTGCGGCTCTCCCGGCCCTGCGGCTTGCCCATGACGAGGTCGACTCGGGCACGGAGCAGGATCGGGTGATCGAGTGGCCACTGTGCCGCGGCCTCGGTTGCCGGGTTGCTGCGAACGTCGAGCGGTGGAAAGCATTCGGAGAACTTGCTGACTCGCTCGACCGCCTTGCCGCGCAGGTCGGCTTCGTCGCCGGGTGACAGGGCCGCGATCCAGCGCCCGAAGTCGCGTTCTTCGTCGCCGAGACGGGCCAGCGCTTCGTCGACGAGCTCACGCGGGCTGGGCTCGCCGCGCCAGTTGAGCATCAGCTGGATGGCTTTGTGGGCGACCTGTCCCTGGGCTCGCGCCGGCGTCCACTCGAAGTCGTCAGGGGCCAGGAAGTGCACTTCGCAGTCGTGCACGCTGCTGAGCGTGTGCTTGGTGACGAAGAGGGTTTGACCGTCGAGCCGGTCGCTGAAGTGGGCGAATGCCTCGTTGGCCTGGTCGCGCAGGTCGTCGACCATGGCGCTGTCGAACACCGTCGGCTCAGCCGATCGCCGCAGCAACGACAGCGTGCGCTGCTGTGCCGGATTGAGTTGCGCCAGATCGTCCACAGAGGTCGAGACTAACCAAGGGGTGTGACAACGGGGCTGTAACACCCCTGCGCGACACTGACCACATGCCCGTCAGCAACACCTCCCTCGACTTCGCCCACGCCGCCCGCACCATCGGTCGCGAGGTTCGTCGTCGTGGATTGATCGCGCCGGGTTTCCGATGCCCGCCGCGGATCGCGGGGGTTGATCGCTCGCTGCGTCGCGTACGAACCGGTGCGGTCGTTGCTGTCCAGTTGAAAGGCCGGCCCTGGGCAGCGATCGTCGGCGACATGATCGAGGGGGTCATCGTCACCAATCAACTGCAGCCGCCCAGCTCCGATCGTTTGCGGTCCGAGCTCTGGCAGGCGTTGGGTTTTGAGGGGCCGCGACTTCGCTCGGTGGCCTAGCCCACAATCGCGACGACCCACACCACGGTGGTGTCTGCCGGCACGTCAACCCTGGCGCTTTGCAACACCTTGTCGTCGAATGCTTTCGGCCCCAAGGCCAGCACGGCAACCGTCCGGTCGCCGAAGTCGCTGTATGTGCCCTGGGCGGTGTCGTCGATCGGCAGAATTGGTGGCGCGTCGAACTGATCGATGCCGGCATCGCGAAACGCGGCGGTATACGCGGCAACAGCGTCTGCGGCGCTCAGCGATGTGGTGCGCATCTCGCTGAAGACCAGCGTCGGCGATGCGCCGAGAACAGCGGCCACCGCGGGAAGATTGGCGACGTCCGAGATGCCGTCGGGGACTGGCAGTCCGTCCCACCAGTCCGGTTTCTCGACCAAGGGGTCGGGATTGCAGACGGTGTCGGGAGCAGGCAATGTCAGCTCGGCCAGCAACGTGCCCTCGATGCTGGTCACGCAGGTGTTCACCAGCAGTTGACCGTGACCTTCACCGGTGGAGGTCACCAGCTGAGCGTTGGGTCCGAGCTCTCCGACCATCTTCTGGGCCCAGCGAATCGGTGTCGCCGGGTCCTTCGTACCACCGATCACGAGGATCGGACCGGAACTGGCGTACGACAATCCCACCGGTTCGACGTCGCCGACCATCTGGTTGCACGCGTCGGCTTGCGACGTCAGGTCTTGGGCGGTGATGTCCTTGCCGAAACGTGGAGCGGCAGCGCGCAGGGTCGCGGTCAGCGCCTCAGGATCGTCCGGCGCGATGTTGCCGAAGCCACTGGCGCACTGGATGACCGGGAGCGACTGGAACAACGTGTCGAACGTTCCGTCCTCATTGCGACCGTTGTACGCGTCGGCCAATGCGAACAGCGCGGCAGGGTCGCCACGTTCCGCCTTGGCCAGCGCCTGCGCCAACACCGGCCACTCGCTCTCGCTGTAGAGGGCGGCCTGCGTCGCGCGTTGCATCGTGGCGTTGTTGGCGAGTCTGCCATCGGCACCGGCGATAGGCGTGTCATCGAGTTGTTGTTTCAGTGCATCCCATCGCGCCCCGACATCGGCAGCGGTGAAATCGCATGAGGCGTCGCTCGCGCACCATGTGGCCCAGTTGTTGAACGCTCCTTCGAACCCGACCAGTTGCGTGGAGAACTGCTCCTCCACGGTGTCTCCGTTCGGCTCGAACGCCGAATCCAACACCATCGCTCGAACGCGATCCGGAAACATCGTGGCGTACGTCGCGCCGAGGTATGTGCCATACGAAATCCCGAGATAGGAGAGCTGGTCGTCGCCCAGCGCAGTGCGTATGGCATCCATGTCGCGCGCCGTGTTGGCCGTTGAGTAGAACCGCAACGTGTCGCCGTACTTCTGCTTGCAGCCTTCGATGAATCCGCTGCTGGACTCGTCCTTCAACGCTTGTTCCTCGGGCGTGTCCGGTGTGTCGTCGACATAGAGGTGCTGATCTGTGAACTCGTCGGACACGCACCGAATGCCGCCCGATCGATCAACACCGCGGGGATCGAAACCGATGAGATCGAGCGAGCCGAGGCCGAGACCGGAAGCGATTGCCGCCCCGCTGAATGCAATCGAGTCGAAACCCGAACCTCCCGGACCACCCGGATTGAACAGCACTGCACCAGTTCTGTCGTCGGTTGCGGGGTACATGATCAGCGCCATGTCGATGCCGGCGCCGGTCGGGTTGTCGTAGTCGAGGGGAACAGTCAGCGTGGTGCACTGCAGCTTCGGATCCTCCGCGTTCGGGTCGTGGCATGGTCCCCAGTCGAGGCCGCCTTGTGTCTCGACGGTGGTGTCGGTCGGTCCCGTGGTGTCGCTCGGTCCGTTCGTGTCCGTCGTCCGATCCGACGTGACCGGGAAGCTGCCGATCGGATCAGCCTGCTTGCTGTGCACTTCGGTCGCTGTAGTGCAGGCGGCCAGGATCGCCAGGGCGGCCAACGCGAGTGATCGACATCCGGGCCGCATCGATGGTCACGCTAGGTCACGGCGAACGCGTGGGTACGGCGGCTTCGGCGCTGGTCGGGTCGGGTCGTTGCGACAAGACTAGAAAGGTGACCGCACCCGCCGACCGGCTGCACATCGATCGCCGCGCTGAGGTCGAACGCATCTCGCTGCCGCCGACCTCGTGGGTCGAGGTGGTACCGGCATTTGTCCGTCAAGCGAAGGCAACATTCGAGGAGTTGCACGAGTCGCTGACGTGGCAACAGACCGAGGTCCTCCGCTACGACCGTTACGTACCCGAACGACGCCTCGGTTCCGCGGTGCGTGCCGACGCGCACCCGATGCTGCGTCAGGCCGACCTGCATCTGACGTCACGCTTTCGTGTGCCGTTCACTGGTGTCTCCGCCATCCTCTATCGCAACGGAGAAGACTTTCAGGGTCTGCACAGCGATCGGGAGATGCGTTGGCTCGACGAGACCGCAGTCGCGATCGTCGTTCTCGGTGCTCGGCGGCCATTCGTCCTGCGCAAGCGCGCCGCGGGAGGCGTGCCGGTCGACCGCGTCCCTGCCGGGTCGCACCCCGACGACATCGTGCTCATGCCGGGAGAGGGCGACATGCTGGTGATGGGCGGGGCGTGCCAGCGCGAGTGGCTGCATGGCGTGCCTCAGGCGTCGACGGATCAGCCGCGCATCTCGCTGACCTGGCGATGGACGAGCCGCCGCGGACGTCCCGACACCAGCCCCACCTATTACGACGGCCGGCAGTACAGCGATGCCGCACGCCGCCCGGGCTCCCGAACCCGCTCGCCCTGACGATCCGGGCGCCAAAGCGGTCTCACCGCGCCCGGTGGCCGAAATCTGTGGCGCCCAGATCCAAATGATCACCGACTCGTGACCCTGACCAAGGGAATAGCCTGAGGTGTCGCACGCGCCCGGGTGGTGGAATTGGCAGACACGGGGGGCTTAAACCCCCCTGACCTTCGGGTCATGTGGGTTCGAATCCCACCCCGGGCACGGATGTGTCCTACTAGATGATGAATCTTGCCGGTCTGATCGTCTAGACGTTGGAGCATTGAGATCTATCTGAACGGCTGATCGTCGGGTGTTCCCCGGTCAGCGCTTCGCTCGCTTGGGCGTCGGTGGGTATGCCGTGACGAGCGACTGCATCAGGGTCGGGAACATCGGCGTGAAGCGACCTTCCCCCCAGGAGAGGTCGGGCTCGTTGGCCATCGCCATCGTCAGCACCCCGACGATGATCGCGCCGCTGAGGTACACGGCCTCGTT
>DATAJN010000315.1:0-24313 GCA_036262105.1 Ilumatobacteraceae bacterium | reverse complement strand
GGTGCATGGCGGCCTGGCCGACGGCGTGGGGATGGCGCTGATGCAGGTGATCGCCTTCGACGAGGAGGGGAACAACCTCGGTGGATCGTTCATGGATTACCTCCTGCCGACCCCGATGGAGTGTCCGTCGTGGGAGCTCGGCCAGACCGTGACACCGTCGCCCCACCACCCGCTGGGGGTCAAAGGCGTTGGCGAATCGGCAACCGTCGGGTCTCCGCCCGCGGTCGTCAACTCGGTCCTCGATGCGATCCAGGTGCGACACGCCGACATGCCGCTCACTCCCGCCCAGGTCTGGCGGGCGATGCAAGGCAATCCGTTCCGTACGGACTTAGCTATCACTTGATGAATGCGCTGAACGAGCGTGCTGAGGAGTTGCGGCGAAGTCGAGCCGCGTACGTGCACGCCCGTGTCGTCGTGGCCGAGAAGCCGACCAGCGCCAAGCCGGGCGCCGAGGCCATCGTGCTGCCCGACGGAACCATCGAAGGGTTCGTCGGCGGCGCCTGCGCCGAATCAACGGTTCGCGCTCAGGCCCTGGCGCTGCTCGATTCCGGCGACACCCTGCTGTTGCGGATCACGCCAGAGCCCGAGGCGCCGAGGCCCGGATCGCTCACGGTTCACAACCCGTGTCTGTCAGGCGGCACGTTGGAGATCTTCCTCGAACCGGTCATCCCCGCTCCTCTCGTCGTAGTGGCCGGCGACACCCCGATCGCCCGCGCTCTGCTCGACCTCGTCGGCCCGCTCGGTCACGCCGGCAGGTCGTACGAGGGCACGTTGCCGAGCGATGCGGCCGCAGTGGTGATCGCTTCTCACGGTCGCGACGAGGAGGGAGTGCTCGTCGCGGCCCTGAACGCCAATGTTGCCTACGTCGGTCTCGTGGCCAGCCGCAAGCGCGGCGAGGCGGTGCTGGCCGCTGTCGATGTGTGCGAGTCGATGAAGGCCCGAGTGCACACGCCGGCGGGCCTCGACATCGGTGCGCGTACGCCCGAAGAGGTGGCCTTGTCGATCCTGGCCGAGATCATCTCTACCAGGCCACGACCATCCGGCCGCCCCGTCGGCGAGACTTCACCGATGTCTGCCGAATCTTCTACCGATCCTGTGTGCGGCATGAGCGTCGTCATGGTCGATGCGTCATTGCATCTCGACCACGAGGGTCAGCGCTACTGGTTCTGCGGTAGTGGTTGCCTGCGCGCCTTCGCCGCTGATCCGCGCGTCTACGTCTCGTGACCCTCGATCTCGCCACCGTCGACGAGTTGTGCCGCAAACTCGACACGGCTGACTACTTGGCCGACCAGGGCCTGGCGACCGCCCTGTTCTGCGCGGCCCGGCTGCCTCAGCCGCTGCTGCTCGAGGGTGAAGCGGGCGTCGGCAAGACCGAAGCTGCCAAAGCCCTGGCCATCGTGCTCGACACCCCGCTGGTCAGGCTGCAGTGCTACGAAGGGATCGACGCCTCCGAGGCGCTCTACGAGTGGAACTACCCGCGCCAGTTGCTGGGCATTCGTGCCGCCGAGGCATCGGGCAAACCGCTGGAAGCCGACGACCTGTTCACCGCCGAGTACCTCGTCGCCAGACCGTTGTTGAGAGCGATCGAACATCCCGGCCCGCGTCCGGTGGTGCTGCTGATCGACGAGGTCGATCGCGCCGATGACGAGTTCGAAGCGTTCCTGTTCGAGTTGATGGCTGAGTCGGCGGTGACGATCCCCGAGCTGGGCACGATTGCCGCGGCGTTTCCCCCGATCGTCGTACTCACCTCGAATCGCACCCGAGACTTGCACGACGCGTTGAAGCGTCGATGCCTCTATCACTGGATCGACTACCCCGATGTGAACCGCGCCACCGCAATCGTCCGGCGCCGGGTCCCGGCCGCCAGCATCGACTTGGCCGAGAACGTGGCCGCGGCGGTCGCCCGATTGCGAACGCTCGATGTGCAGAAGGCACCGGGGATTGCCGAGACCATCAACTGGGTCGCGGCGCTCGAGTTGCTGGGCATCGACCTACTCGACGAGACGGCGGTGGAACGCACCTTGGGGTCGGTGATGAAGTACCGCGAAGACCTCGATCTCGTGATCCGGCGCGGTGTTCGCTGGGTTGCCACCGGATCGGATTGAGTCCCCAACGGGACACGCTCGCCAATGGTCGATCTCGCCACGATTGCCGCAACCTTCGGCGACCGGCTGCACTCTGCCGGGATCCCGGTGACGCCGGAGCGTTCCGGACGCTTTGCCGCCGCCCTCGATCTCACCGCACCGGCCACCTACGACGACGTCTACTGGGCGGCCCGGGTCACCCTGGTCAGCGGGCATGAACAGCTCGAACGATTCGATCGGGTGTTCGGCCACTTCTTCGGGGAGCTCGCTGATCAGGCCGACAATCGCGGCGACCCGGGTGCACCGACGACTCGCAACAAGCCGCGATTGCAGAGCTCCGCACAGAGCTCCGATGCACGGCAGAGCGCGATGGGTGCCGGGCGCGCCGGGGACGCCCATCGATTCGACGACGACGAGGTGGTCGCCGGCGAGACACTGGCCATGACAGTCAGCGGCGACGAGTACCTGCACAGCACCGACTACGCCGCGCTGTCGCCGATGGAGCTGATGACCCTGCGAATGCTGATGGCCGAGATGCGGCTTGCTCCCCCGACGCGAACGCGGCGACGCACGCAGCATTCGTCGACCGGGAGGCGCCTCGACATGCGCGCGACGATTCGCCGAAGTCAGCGCACCGCCGGAGATCCCATCGAGCAGATTCTTCGCAGGCGCACCACGCGGCCGCGACGCCTGGTGCTGTTGGCGGACATATCCGGCTCGATGGAGCCATACGCGCGCGCCTATCTCCAATTGCTCCATTGCGCGGCCGGCGGCGCGAATGCCGAGACGTTCGTCTTTGCCACTCGATTGACGAGACTCACCCGCCAGTTGCGCATCCGCGACCCCAACGTCGCCCTCCAACGCGCCGCGGCCAGCGCTCCCGATTGGGCAGGAGGCACGCGCCTCGGCGAGGCGCTGAAAGCGTTCAACGACGGCTGGGGCCGGCGCGGCGTCGCCCGAGGCGCCGTACTGCTGATCGTCTCCGACGGATGGGACTCCGGCGACCCGAGGCTGGTCGCCGAACAGATGGAGCGACTCTCCCGACTGGCCCACCGCGTCGTCTGGGTCAACCCGCGCAAGCAAGCCAGCGACTATGAGCCACTCGTCGGCGGAATGGCTGCGGCATTGCCGCACATCGACGCGTTCATCAGCGGCCATTCCCTGGAAGCGATGTTCGAGGTTCTCGAGGCCATCGGCGGCTCGGCCTCCGTCGTGGGACCTCCGCGGGCCTGACCGGGACGTTGGTCCCGCCCGGCGACGCCGAGATGCCCTACTAGCTGCACAGGTTCGTCGTCAGCATGGCCCCCATGGCAAAAGAAGACAGGTCAGTACTCGGTTGGTTCGCGTTCATCGTCTCGGTGACCGCCTTAGCGCTGGCAATGTTCGGGTTGCGAAGCGAGTCGGCGTCGGGGGCATCCGATACGGCAGCCGCCACATCCGTCGACGTGACACTGTCCGAATTCAAGATCAGCCCACAGATGATCTCGTTGCCCGTCGCAGGGGGCACCCTGCGAATCAAGAACGCCGGTTCGATGGTGCACAACTTCTCCGTGCCGGAACTGGGGCTGAAGGTGGCCGACATCAATCCCGGCGCCACCGCTGAACTCAAGGTCGGCGCAGTCGCCGCCGGCATGTACAACGCGCTGTGCGAGATCGCCGGCCACGCCGCCAATGGAATGACGGCATCGCTGATGATTGGAGACTCGACCGGTTCATCCTCCGATGCGGCAACGCCGTCGACGATGAGCTGGCAGCAGATGGACGCGATGATGGCGGACGTCGCCGGCAAGTTCCCGGCCAAGACCGCCGGCCACGGCGGCGACCCGCTGCCCCCCAAGGTTCTGGCAGACGGCACCAAAGAGTTCGATCTCGAGGCCAAGATCGTGAAGTGGGAAGTGTCACCCGGCAAGCTGGTCGATGCGTGGACGTACAACGGAGTGGTTCCCGCCCCCGAGATTCACGTCAGTGATGGCGACAAGGTGAAGATTGTTCTGAAGAACAGCCTTCCGGAATCGACCTCGCTGCACCTTCACGGCATCCAGGTGCCGAACGCGATGGACGGCGTGGATCCGTACACGCAGCCACCAATCCCGCCCGGCGCGAGCTTCACCTACGAATTCGTCGCCAAGGGTCCGGCTGTCGGCATCTACCACTCGCACCACGACGCCCAGATTCAGGTGCCCAATGGAATGTTCGGGGCCTTCCTGATCGATGAGATGCCCATTCCGCAAGTGCTGAAGGATCAGGGCTACACCAAGGTCGACAAGAAGGTCAACATGGTGTTGAACGACGCCGGCACGATCGGTCTCACCCTCAACGGCAAGAGCTTCCCGGCCACCGAGCCGACCACCCTACGCGTCGGCCAGGTGTTGGAGGTCAACTACCTCAACGAGGGGCTGCTGGTCCACCCGATGCACTTGCACCAGCCCGTGGGTTGGATCATCGCCAAGGACGGCGTTCCGCTCCTGGAACCAACGCCCGGCGACACCATCCTCATCGCTCCCGGCGAGCGCTACACGGTGCTCTACAAGGCTGTGAACCCTGGCGTTTGGGCCTGGCACTGCCACATTCTCACGCACGCCGAGACCTCCACCGGTATGTTCGGAATGGTCACCGCTCTCATCGTCGAGGAGTAACCCTCATGCCATCCGATCCCCACGCAAGCACCGCCCAGGTGCTGGTCGACAAGTCCGTGTCGGCCAAGTCCGTGGTGGTCGGGGTCGACGGCTCGGAAGGTTCCTTCGAGGCGTTGATCTGGGCGACGCATCATGCTTGGCGCACCGAGCTGCCGCTGAAGATCGTCACCGTCACCGAGATCCCGGCTGTCTACACCGCCGCAGGTGTACCCGCCCTTCCGCTCGGCTCGACGTTCGATGACCTCGTGCGCCAAGGTCTCGACATCAACAATCGTGCCATCGACGACGCCAACGCCTTCGACCTCGGAATCCAGGTATCGGGCACTGCCGTCGTCGGCACGCCCGTCGTCAATCTGGTGGAGGCAACTCCACCCGGCGACGTTCTGGTCGTGTCGGCCACGTCTCAGAAGGGACGAATGACCGACGTACTCGGCTCGGTTGCGACCGGTGTCGTCCACCGCGGTCACGGTCCGGTCGTCGTGGTGCACGGCCCTGTTGCCTACGACGCACCGTTGAATCGGATCGTCGTCGGCATCGACGGACACGATGAGTCGAAGACGGCCTTGCAATGGGCGTGCGAACTCGCTGCGCAAACCGGTGCGGCGGTCGAACTCGTTCACGCCTGGGAATACCCGTACCGGACCAAAGATGCCGTCTTCGGGTCACCGCAGGCAGAGATGCAGCGCGACGCCACGGCTCTCGCCGACAGCGTCGTGGCGGGATTGAGCGAGGAGCATCAGGCGACCATCGAGGCGACGAACGTGGTCGAGGGAATCACCTCCGACGTCCTCATCGACGCGGCCAAGAACGCCGACCTGGTGGTCGTCGGTTCGCGTGGTCGCGGCGGTCTTCGTTCGTTGCTGCTGGGATCGGTCAGCCGCAAGGTCGTCCAGCATTCTCCGTCCACCGTCGCCGTGATTCCCTCGGCACGGCATTGGAAGTGACCCCATGAGCGATCCACACCGTGCCGACATGCCCACCTGGGAGTGTCTCGACCTCGTCGGTGCCTCGTCCGTCGGGCGATTGTGCTTCCTCGACGGCGACACACCGATCGCCTACCCGGTCAGCTTCAAGCTGCACCGCGACGACGCTGCCTCGTTCGTCGTCGTCCGCACGGGCCCAGGGTCGTTGCTGGCCAACTACACCGGGCCGGCGTCGTTCGAGGTCGACGAGATCGACGTCGAAGCCCGAACCGCGTGGAGCGTGCTGCTGCGCGGCCACCTGCGGCGGAGCCACGAACCCGAGGACCTGCCGGTACCCGAACCGTGGATCGCCGACGGCCGGCACGTCTGGCTGCTGCTCGGTATCACGACGGTCAGCGGACGTCGATTCGTGGCCCGCGCTTCCAACGATGGATTCTCGGTCGAATGGAATCTCTACGGCGGACCAAAGTCCTGAAACGCGGGGACCTCGGCGGCTACCCGATGTGAGATCGGGCGGTGCATGATCACCACATGACGAAGAGGATCATTGTCGGTGTTGATGGATCAGCTCCGTCCATCGTGGCGTTGCGGTGGGCTGCATTCGAGGCACGCCGCCGCAAGGCGGAGATCCTCGCCGTGTCGTGCTACAGCGTGCCCGTGTATGGCAGCCCTGAAGGCGCTGTGTACCCGACACCCGACGACATCGACATGTTCAGGGAGAGCGCCGCAGCCATCGTGGGCCGAGCTGCAGAAATTGTTGGCGACATCGATCCCACGATCGTCGTCGACGGCGTGTCGGCGATGTCGGCGCCAACGATTGCCATCTCCGGTGCTGCCCGCCCGGGCGACGAGATCGTCGTCGGCGCAACCGGTCACACCGGCGTGATCGACGGCCTGCTCGGTTCGGTGGCGATGAGTGTGATGCACCGCGCCCACGTGCCCGTGATCGTCGTGCCGGCGAAGCCGGTGGCCGAGATCGGATCGACCATGAAGAAGATCGTTGTCGGTGTCGACGGCTCGCCGGGCTCGCTGCAAGCCCTGGAATGGGCATACAACGAAGCGCTGGTTTCCGGAGCCGAGTTGACGGCCGTCCATGGTTGGATCTACCCGTACAGCGGCGCACGTACATCGGTCAGCGAGCCCCGCACGCAGATGCAACTCGACGCCATGGAAGAGCTCAAGGCCAGTCTGGACTCGCTAGGTCCTCGCTTGAACGGCGGCTCGCTCCACGTGCATGCCAGGCTGGTCGAGCAATCCCCGGCAGAGGCACTGCTGGCCGAATCCCAAGATGCAGACCTCGTGGTCGTCGGCTCGCGAGGTCGCGGCGCCGTGCGCTCGACACTGCTCGGGTCCGTGAGCCGCACAGTGGCGCAGCACGCGACCTGCCCGGTGGCGGTCATTCGCCAAGTCGAAGCCTGAGCCAAAACCACGCCGGCTTCGTCGGTCTCACCGGAACACGAGACCGACGAAGCCGACGGCAATTCAAGCCCGCTTCAGCGCTGCTGGGAGTACTTGGGGACGTCAGCGCCGGAGGCTCGACGAGCATTGTGACCCCTGCGCCGGTTTCGTGACAGGGACCTAGGTCCCGACAAGACGCTCACTGCCTGTGCCATACAACTACCGAGCGTGGCGCCAGCGTGGTGTCGTGTGGCGCAACGCTCGACAGCGCTTCGAGCCACGGCCCGTCCTCCTGGAAGACGAAGCTCGCCGACTCCCAGCCGGCGTTGACCATCACGTACACGCCACCGGCAGTCCAGGCGAGCACCCGCGATTCCGGCGACGTCTCGGGCACCGAGTCGCGACCGTAGAAGCGAAAGTTGGCTGGCGGATGCAGCAGGCGCAGTCGCAACAACCGGCGCACGTAGTCGTGCAGCTCCGACCACGAATCGAGACGGCTCCAGTCGACCCGAGTCACCTCGCTGTCGATGTTGTACGGGTTGTCGTGGCCATCTTGCGTGCGGGCGAACTCGTCACCCATCACGAACATCGGCGTGCCCGCCGACAGCAGCAGCATCGTGAAGTAGTTCTTCAACTGTTGGAGCCGGAGCGCGTCTCCGCAGTCCCAGGAATGGTGGTGGTCGCTGGTCACGATCGTCAGATCGTGCATCGTCAATCCGTCGTGCGCTGTCACGAAGTTGACACTGCAGTCGGGCGCCGCTGCGAAGAGGTCGGGGCTGCCCTGCAATCGCTCCATCACCGCGTGCACCAAACCGGGTTCGCCACGCACGAAGCCGCGCACCTCGTCGCGAAATCGATCGTTCCACTGCAACCACGGTGGTGGCCACTTGCCGACTTGATAGGCGGCGAGATCCCACGGTTCGGCGATCAGCCGGACACGGCGATGCGTGGCCCATTGTGTGATTCGATCGACCAAGCCTCCGCCGTCCCGAGTGAGCAAGGATGCAAGGTCGAACCGAAACCCGTCGATCCCCAGATCGGCGAAGCGATCGAGCGCCGACACGACCAGGTGTCGAATGTACGGATCGGCGGGATTCGAGTCGTTGCCGCATCCGCTGTCGTCGATGTACGAGCCGTCGGCGCGATGCAGGTAGGCGTTGGCATCGTCGAGACCTCGCAGCGACCGCGTCGGCATCGTGGCGTCGCCCTCCCCGGTGTGGTTGACGACGACGTCGAGCCAAACCTCGAGTCCGTGCGAGTGGGCAGCCTCGACGAACGATGCCAGCTCACCGGGTGCGTCGTCGCTCGCTGCATACGGCCGG
The DNA here is from genome assembly GCA_036262105.1 of Ilumatobacteraceae bacterium. GTDB lineage: Bacteria > Actinomycetota > Acidimicrobiia > Acidimicrobiales > Ilumatobacteraceae > JAENVT01. The sequence continues at coordinate 15,950 of DATAJN010000315.1, read as the reverse complement.
TGTACAGCACCCCACACCAGTGGCATGTAGCCCCAGTAGTTGTCCGACGGGTCGAATGGGTGCACCGGCATCAACTCGATCACGTTCACTCCGAGGTCGGCCAGGTACGCGAGCCGTTCGGCACACCCCGCGAACGTCGCCGCGAACCCGCGCACATGAACCTCGTAGACCACCGGATCACGATGCTGGACGGCCAACGGTGGCTGCTTCGGCCAGCGCGTCCGGACCACGCTGTGTGGCCCAGCCGGTGTCATGACGACGTCCATCGACTGAGGATCGAGCAGCGGACCAACACCGTCGGCGACGAACCAGTAGACGTCACCCTCATCGGCTTCGGCTTCACCGTGCCATTCGCTCTCCTCCGACGAGCGCACCATGGCAACGCCCGAGGTGTCGAGCGAGCTGCCACGCTGGACGACGACCGAAACCTCTCGCGCCTTCGGGGCGTGCACGACGAAGCGATGTACCACGCACTCAGCATGGCATCGCCTCTAGCCTGTCCGGTAATGGCTGTCACACCTACCTCACCCGCCGATGTTTCCCAAGCGCTCAGCCTGCACGGCTACCTGCCCGACGACGGATTGGCGACGTCGGTGTTCCTCGCCCTCACCCTCAAACGGCCACTGCTGTTGGAAGGCGAAGCAGGCGTCGGCAAGACCGAGGTCGCCAAGGTGATCAGCCGATGGACGGGCGGCGAGCTCATTCGCCTGCAGTGCTACGAAGGAATCGATGCCGCGCAAGCGGTGTACGACTGGGACTATTCGCGCCAACTGCTCCACCTGCGGGCCGCCGAGGCGAGTGGTGAGGCGCGCGGCGTCGGCACCGGTGCGTTGGAGGAACAGCTGTACAACGAACGCTTCCTGCTCAAGCGCGCCTTGCTGCAGGCAATCGACCACCGTGGCGAGATCCCTCCCGTGCTGTTGATCGACGAGATCGACCGCGCCGACGACGAGTTCGAGGCGTATCTGCTGGAGATGCTTTCGGACTACCAGATCACCATTCCCGAACTCGGTAAGTTCACGACCACTCGTCCCCCCATCGTCATCTTGACCTCCAACCGAACCCGCGACGTCCACGACGCCCTGAAGCGGCGCTGCCTCTATCACTGGGTCGAGCATCCCGACTTCGAACGCGAAGTGAAGATCGTGCGCATGCGCGTTCCCAACGTCATCGAACCACTTGCTCGTCAGGTGGCAGCCGCGGTCGAGGCGATACGCGGCCTCAACCTGTACAAGCCGCCAGGTGTCGCCGAGACCATCGACTGGGCCCAGGCGCTGGCCGCGCTCGGCGTGACGGAGCTCGACGAAGCCACCGTCGATGCCACGCTCGGCACGGTGGTGAAGTACCGCGAAGATCAAGAACGCACGCGCCAGCACGGAATCGCCAACATGGTCAAGCAAGCCTTCGAGCGGGGCATGCAGCAGCCTTGAGCGCTACAAGGCTCGACGCCACACCGGCGGAGCGCATGGCCGTCGCGTTCGCTCGCATCCTGCGCGGCGCATCGTTGCGAGTCCCGATCGGAAGTGTGCTGATGTTCGTCGAGGCTCTCGGTCGAGTCGGCATCTCCGAGCGCGCCAACGTCTACTGGGCAGCGCGGTCGACGCTCGTGCACCACCCCGAAGACCTCGACCTGTTCGACCGGGCTTTCACCGTGTTCTGGGATCGAGCTCCGGCAAGCGCCGTCGAAGAAGAGACCGAAGTCGTGAAGATCACGTTGGCCACCGACGACGAGAGCGACGACGAGGACGACAGCGACGAGGCATCGGCGGCGAACGACGATCCCACCCTCACGCTGCGCTTCTCGGCGGTCGAGGTGCTTCGCAACAAAGACTTCGGGGCCTACGACGAAGACGAACTGCAGCAAGCCCAGCAGCTGATGAGTCGCCTTCGTTTCGTCGGTCCGCCACGACGGTCGTTCAGGTACGGCCCGGCGTCGCGCAGCAGTCGTCCTGACCTTCGCAAGACATTGCGCAGTGCTATCGGGGCGGGCGGTGAGCCGATCCGCCGGCATTGGCGCGAGCCTGGCGATCGCCTGCGCCGCCTGGTGTTGCTGCTCGACGTCAGCGGATCGATGGAGCCCTATGCGCGGGCAATGCTGCGATTCGTCCACGCCGCAGTTGCCGGCCGTCAACGTGTCGAGGCATTTGCGCTCGGCACGCGGCTCACGAGAGTCACCAAGGAGCTCAACAGCCGAGATCCCGACCTCGCACTGCGGCAAGCCAGCCAGCGAGTGCAGGACTGGAGCGGTGGCACCCGTCTCGGCGAATGCCTCCGCCGGTTCAACGACGAGTGGGGCGTCAGGGGCATGGCCCGTGGAGCCATCGTGGTCATCCTCAGCGACGGGTGGGACCGCGGCGACCCGGCGGTGCTCGGCGAGCAGATGTGCCGTCTGCAACGGGTCACGTACGACCTGATCTGGGTCAACCCGCTCAAAGTCACACCCGGTTATGCGCCTCTGGCCCGTGGCATGGCGGCCGCATTGCCGTATGTTGATCACTTCGTGGAAGGTCATTCACTCGTCGCAATGGAAGAACTGGCCAACGTGATCGCCGGCGTGTCGTCGAGGCGGTCCTGATGCGCGAATTGCTCGACGACATCGACCGCTGGCGGTCTGCCGGCAAGCCGGTGGCAATTGCCCGCGTCGTCGACATCGAAGGCTCCGGGCCGCGCGAACCGGGCGCGGCGATGGCCGTCAACATCGACGGCGAGGTTGCCGGTTCCGTCAGCGGCGGCTGTGTCGAGGGTGCTGTCGTCAGCGAGGCCTTGGCGATCCTGAATGGCGAAGCGGAACCCCGAATCATCACGTTCGGGTACAGCGACGACGACGCCTTCGCTGTCGGCCTGACGTGCGGAGGAACCATCCGGCTGTTCGTCGAGCCGCTCGATTGGTGAGCCGGCGATGATCTACGAACTCCTGCGTGAGCGCATCAGGTCCAATCAACCGGTCGCGCTCGCCACCGTGGTCGACGGCCCGCACGTCGGAGCGAAGCTCATCGTCACCACCGGCGGTGAACCCACTGGGGATCTCGGCAACCCTGAGCTCACCCGAATCGTCGCTCGTGATGCGCTCGCCGAGCTCGAGGCTGGTCGCAGCGGCATCCGCAACTACGGCCCGGAGGGTCAGACCACGCCCGAAGACCTGATCAACACCCCGACCGTACGGATCTTCGTGGAGAGTTGGGCGCCACCACCGCAAATGTGGATCTTCGGGGCAGTCGATTTCACTGCCGCACTCGCCAAAGTGGCCAAGATCCTGGGCTATCGAGTGACCGTGTGCGATGCGCGTGAGGTTTTCGCGACACGCCGTCGCTTCCCGATGGCCGACGAGGTCATCGTCACTTGGCCGGCCCCGGTTTTCGCCGAACGAGGCTCAAGCCTGGGTCAGCGCGATGCCGTCTGCATCTTGACCCATGACCCGAAGTTCGACGTACCCGCCGTGCAGGGGGCGCTCGCCACGCGGGTCGGCTACATCGGCGTGATGGGCAGCCGCAAGACACATGCCAAGCGAATGGAACGGCTTGCCGAGGTTGGCATCGACAAGCCCGAGCAGATCGAACGGCTGATGTCGCCAATCGGTCTCGATCTCGGTGCGCGCACTCCCGAGGAAACTGCCATCTCGATCTGCGCCGAGATCATTGCCCGTCGCACCGGTCGAGCTACACCCTCGCTACGCGAGGCGACTGGGCCGATTCACGCCTGACGATCAACCTGTGGGATCGCCGAACTTGGCTCGCTTGACGCGCCGATTGCTGACCTGGCCGACCTCGACGGGCTCTCCGCGCTGAGGTGCATGGACGATGAACTCGTCGACGCCCAGCCAGAGCATCACGTGACCCGGGTAGTACACCAGATCGCCTGCCTGCGCAGTGTCGTGCGTGCGCGATGCGGCAATATGAAGCTGCCTGTTGCTGCGGTGCGGCAAGTCGATCCCCGCTTGACTCCACGCCCACAGGGTCAGCCCGGAGCAGTCGAAGGCCACGCCGACCTTGCTGGCGTTGCGTCGGTACGGTACACCGACCTGGGTGAGCGCCGACAGGAGCGCGATCTGGTGCGAGCGATCAGCGCTCGTCCACGCGGTGAAGAGGAGAGCGGGGTCGATTTCGAGCCGTTGGGCAGTGGCGGATGCCACGTTGTCGAGACGCATCGGGAACTGGGCGGTGCCTATGACCGCGAGCGCATCCGCTGCGGCGACGGATAGTTGGTCGGATGTCGCCGCTTCGAGTCGGCTCACCGCTGGTGCCGCGCTGGCGGAACCCACGCCCAGCGTTACAGCACCGCCGCAAAAAACCGCGCAAGCAACGAGAAGTGTTGCGAACCTCTGACGAACTGTCATGTTGTGGCGTCCCTTTGTGCATTTCGCACCCGCCCGCCTCGGGCTGGTGCTCTGGTCGTGCCCTCGAAGGATCTCCGCTGGCCCGGCGAAAGCGCCATACTCGAACGCCACCGCTCCGTCTGCAGTAAGGGCCCTGGCGACACACGAACGCCGCATTGGCCCGGTATTGATATGACAACCTATCGTCATCAAACCGCAATACTCAACCCAAGACTCGTCCCCAAGTCTTCTGCGCATGTCACGGGCCTCACATCCGACGGATTGAGGACCCATCGCTCCTGCCCGCTGCTCACCATCGTGGTAGGTAGTCCGTGCCGCCAACAGGGCACCTAGGCGTTGGGTGGAGGGGCTCTAGGTCCTCCCAACGGTCGCCGTATGCTGGGCCGAGTGACGACGCTCGCCGTGCTCCTGGCCGCCGGCGGTGGCACCCGATTTGCCGGGTCGACCCACAAGTTGCTGGCGATGCTCGACGGCCGAACCGTCTTCCGCCAGGCCCTCGACCATGTCCTGGGAGCCGGTTTCGACCGTGTCATCGTCGTTACGGGAGCCGTCGAACTCGACATCGCCGACCCTTCGGTCACGGTCGTTCACAACCCGCGATGGCAGCAGGGTCAGGCCGGATCGCTGCAACTGGGGCTGGCCGAGGCGGTGAGCGATGCCAGCGAATTCGTCGTGGTCGGCCTTGCCGATCAACCGTTCATCCCCGCGACCGCATGGCGAGCCATTGCCACTGCAGACTCGACTTCACCCGTCCTGGTCGCTACCTATGGAGGTACACGGGGGCCCAACCCGGTACGTCTGCATCGCTCGGTGTGGCCACTGCTGCCAACCGATGGAGACGAAGGCGCGAGAACCCTGATGCGCCTTCATCCCGAATGGATCGATGAGTTAGCGTGCGAGGGCTCAGCGGCTGATATCGACACGTTGGAGGATCTAGGACAATGGACAAACTTCTGAACGAATTCACTGTTCATCGGCCGATCGACGAGACGTGGAACGTACTGACCGAGGTCGAGCGAATCGCACCATGCATGCCCGGCGCTGCACTGGAAGAGATCGAAGGCGACATCTTTCGCGGTGTCGTCAAGGTCAAGCTCGGTGCGATATCGACAGCGTTCAAAGGCCAGGCCAACTTCATCGAGCGAGACGACACTGCGCACCGTGCGGTGCTGAAGGCCGAGGGTCGCGACACGACAGGCAAAGGAAACGCGAGTGCGCTGATCACCGCGCAACTCGAGTCGATCGATGCCGGAACCACCAAGTGCGTCGTCGAGACCGACCTGCACGTCACTGGCAAGGTCGCCCAGTTCGGGCGGGGCATCATGGGCGACGTCAGCAAGAAGCTCATGAACCAGTTCGCCCACAACCTCAACACGATGCTCGACCAGCAGCCACCGGCCGCCGCCACGCCTGCCGAGCCTGCAGCGAAACCGACGGTTGCCGAGGTCGCCTCGGCCGCTCCAACCGACGCTGAGCACGCTTCGAGCAACGGCAACGAGGCCACTGATGCGCCGACCATCCGCAAGATCGACGGTCCAGCCGCGGCACCGATCGAACTGTCCGACGTCGCCGGTTCGGCGATTCTCAAGCGCCTCCTGCCGCTGGTCGGTGGCCTGGTATTGCTCTGGATCGTTGTACGACGCCTCCGCCGCCGCTAGCGACGTGAGCGACGACGTCACTGCCGTCGGCGAGCTGATCGGCAGGCCGCCGCGCGGCCCCTTCGAGGTCGTCGTGCGAAGTGCCACGGGCGAACCAGTGGTGCTGCGCAACGGCCCGCTGCTCGACGGCGGCGAGCCGATGCCGACGCGGTACTGGCTGGTGGGCAGACGCGAGGTTCTGGCCATCAGCCGGCTCGAGTCCACCGGTGCGGTCCGAAGGGCCGAAGCGGAGTTGGATCCGGCTCAGATCGCCGACGCACACAGACGCTATGCCGCTGAGCGCGACGCGACCGTGCCCGTCGACCACGTCGGCCCCCGTCCACACGGCGGCGTCGGCGGCACGCGAGTAGGCGTCAAGTGCTTGCACGCCCACTACGCCTGGTTCCTGGCGGGCGGCGACGATCCCGTCGGAGCCTGGGTTGCCCGACAACTGGCCGGATCGGCCACCGATCCGGCGGACGACAAACCGTGAACACGGTCACGGTTCGACTCGGCGACGACGCGACCTTGGTCGATCTCGACGGTCAGCGCCACGTCATTCCGATCGGCGCTGTGTCGCTCAGCAGCAGCGAGTTCGCCTCTGATCCGCCGCGACCCGAAGAACTCACCAACGCAATCGGCGCGGTCGTCGATCATCTCGATGACATGCTGCGGGCGTTGCCCGGCGCGGTCGAGGCTGACGATGTCGACCTCGTCGGCGAACATGCAGAAGTGATCGCCGCCGTCGAGTTCGGAGGTGCCCCTACCCTTCCCTTCTCCCTCGGTCGGGCTGCGGCCGAAGAGGTGTTCCGCACGGTGGCCACCGAAACCTCGATCGAACGGGCCCGCAACCCAGGGTTGCCAGCCGAGGCAGTCGACACGATCGTCGCCACCTGTTGCATCGTCGTGGCCCTGATGCGCCACCTCCATCTCGACGAGGTCGACGTCGGGAGGTTGTCATGACGTTTGGTCGACGCGGCGGATTGCACCCGTCGATCTCCGTCGAGCCGGGAATGCGCCTGTACGGCAAACGAGTCATGCTCAGACCGCTCGTGTCCACTGACTTTCCACAGTGGACCGAGGTGCGCGTCCGCAACGAGCAATGGCTCACACCATGGGAACCGCTGCGCGCCAGCAGCCTCGCCGATCCGACCCGCCACCGCGACGCTTTCACCTCGCGCTGCGCAACCCGGGACCGCGAACGCCAGGTGGGTAGCGCGTATGGATTCGGACTGTTCGTCGACAACGCCTTCGCCGGCGAGATCAACATCAACAACGTCGTGCGCGGCGCGTTCCAGTGTGGAGTCGTCGGTTACTGGATCGACGAGCGCCATGCCGGCAACAGATACATCGCCGAGGGATTCGCCGTGATCTCCAGATTCGCGTTCGATGAATTGCATCTCCACCGTTTGGAGATCTGCATCGTGCCGCGCAACACCAACAGCCGCCGCGTGATGGAGGTACTGGACGTCCGCGAAGAAGGCGTCGCCCTTCGGTACCTGGAGATCAATGGCGCGTGGGAGGACCACATCCGGTATGCCATCACCGCCGAGGAGTGGGAAGTGCGCCGAGGTGAGATGGCCTCGAACTGGTTGTAACGCCGCCTAATCGCTGGCGATGCGGAACGCTTGCGCCTTTGCCTGTCGCATGCTCGTGCGCCGCTTCCACATCTTCATCTTCCAGTGGCGCTTCAAGGCACCACCTGTCTCCGCCTTTGCTTTCGCCTTCTCGGAGTCGTGATGGTGTGCCGGCACCCAGGCTCTGCCTGGCTCGTGCACCTCATCCGGCTCGTAACCGGCACTGACCTGCGCTGTCACTGCGTTCAGCTCGCTGTGTATGCGATGCCGTTCGTTGTGGGCGTGGGCTCGCGAGTCCATCTTCGGCGGGGGGATCGCCTCTTGACTGCGATGGCGCTGGCTCATGAAGTACCTCCGTGGGGTTGTCGGAATGTACGGTCTTGGGAGCTATCCGTCAATGAACGGTAGTCCCGCCCACGAGGATTCGAAAGACGGGTTGCGTAACAATCGTGCGCGGTTTCGGGATGCTCAGGCCGGCTTGGCGCTGATCTTGGCCTGCAGCGCTGCAAGCCGTTCGGCGAACCATGGTTGCCGGGTGCTCCACAACTGCGGCTCCAGTTCGCGTTTGACGGCAGCCGGGTGGTCGACGACGTCGGCCATGGCTTGGATGGTTCGCTTTGCTTCGATCGCCAACTCCCGCGGTGCGCTCGCTGCCCGCGCGGCCATCGCCTGCGCAGCATCGAGCAACTGATCGTCGTCGATGCACCGATGAGCAAGCCCGACGCGCGCCGCCTCTTCTCCATCCATCACCTCACCGAACACGACAGCGGCCATCGCCACCTGCGGCCCGGCGATGCGACGAAGCATCCACGTGTGCCCGCCACCGGGATGCAAACCGATCTGCAGGAACCGAGTATCGAACCTGGCGCGGCGTGCGGCAATCCTGACGTCGCAACCGAGCGCCAAGTTCATGCCCGCTCCGACAGCGGCACCATTGACCGCGGCAAGGGTCGGCAACGGACTGCGAGCGATTCGCAGGAAGCCTTCGTAGATTGCACCGAGGCTCGTCTCCCCCGCCTCGGCGAGATTGCCGAGGTTGGCCCCCGCACAGAACGCCGGTGGGGCCCCGGTGACCACGATTGCGCCGATGGTCTGGTCGTTCTCGATCTCGTCCATCGCAGCCACGATCTCGTCGACCATCGCGGCTGTGAGCGTGTTGCGCTCTGCCGGGTTGTTCAGCGTCAACGTGGCGACGCCTTCGGAACGGGACACGACAACGAGCGACATGACCCCACCGTAGCGTTGGCACGGTAGCGTCAGCGCTCGATGCTCGACCATGTGTTCACCGACGCGATCAGTGCGCTGCGCGACGCCTTCGAGGCCGCGTTCCTCGAGCGCCAGGCGTTCGACGAACACTTCCAGGTCGACGTGCTGCTCGGCGACCTTTCGTGGGAGACCTCGTACGGGCTTCCGGGCGAGGGACAGCCACCACGGGTCGTCGCGCACATCAACTTCGACTGGCCGAGCTGGAGCCAGACGGCATACCGCAGCTGGTGCGTCGACGAAGTGCTCGACCGGCAGCCTGCCATCGAAATGGAGATCATCTTTCGGGTGCAGCGACTGGTCGCCCAGCCTCACCCGTCGCTCGTCCAGCCGGCCATGCCGTCGACCAGTCCGCTGATAGGGAACGAACGACTCGAGCGCGCCGGGTTGACCGTCGAGATCGGTCATCTCGACGGCGTCGACAGCAACCCTGAATACGCCGTCGAGGTGACGTACGAGGGTCTGTACGAGCTTGCCGAGGAAACCCTCGCCGATGGCGCCAGCACCCTCCTCGACGACCACTTCGGTGCCCTCGGTGGATGGATTGCCGCGACGCTCGTGAAACTCGGCGACCTCAAGCTCGTCTTCCTCCCAGCCGACGACGCCAGCCTTTGATTCGGGGTCGCTTCGGCATCGGCGCGGCCTAGCAAGTCACCAATGACCCGCCAGGAGCGGAAGATCGGTGACTTGCTCGACGAGATGCGGGCTGTGAGACCCCTTTGCGATCATCTCCGACATGGACCGACGATTCGCAACTCTCGCGGCAATGGCCGCCGATCGCCACGGGGTGTTCACTACAACAATGGCTCGCTCTGCCGGCGTTTCCGACCGCTTGCGACTCGACTGGGTCGATGACGGGCGCATACATCGGCTCGGCCTGCACACGTTCGCGTTCGCCGGCACGCCGATCACCTGGGAGATGAGTCTGGCCTCCGGGCTCGGTGATCTCGGACCCGCGGCAGCGATATCGGGGCGATCCGTGGCAGCGCTTCATCACCTGGACGCCTTCCATCAGGGGCCCGTCGAGATCTGGGTGCCGAGGGCGTATCGCAACCGCGCCCGCACGCCGACCACCAGGATGAGCTCACGACCATTGCTCACCGGCGACGTGGTGACGATCGATGGTCTCCGTTGTGTGAGCGCGGAGCGGCTCATCGTCGATTCTCTCCTGTTTCGATTTACTTCGGCGGAGATCCACAACGCCATCGATTCTGCCATCCGCATGCGACTCGTCAACGAGAAGCGACTACGCGAACGTGTGATCCGTGATCTTGCGACGAATGCACCGCACCGGCGGCGGCTCCTCGGCGCATTGATCGACACCGGCGGCGAGAGTGCTCTCGAACGCCGATTCCTGGCCATTCTTCGTCAAGCGGGCTATCCGCGGCCGCAACTACAGCGCACCTACCGCGCCGGAACGCGAACCTTCGCACGCGTCGACGCCGAGTTCGCCAACGGTCTGGTTGTCGAGCTCGCCGGGCACGGTACCCATGCCTCGCGCGTCCAGCGCCAACGCGACGCGCAACGACACACGGAGTTGACGTTGCGCAACCGGCGAGTGATCACGTTCACCTACGACGACGTTTTCGGCCGACCTCGATGGATGCTCGACATGCTGCGCGCTGCCGGAGTGGCAGCCGCTGCCTGAGCAAGTCACCAATGACCCGCCAGGAGCGGAAGATCGGTGACTTGCTCGATCAGAGGTTGGCGCCGCGGGCACGCAGTTCGGTGCGGATCGCTTCGGCGATGTCCAGGGCCAGGATCTCGGCACCCGTGGTGTTGAGGTGGAATCCGTCCTCACGACGGACCGGCTTGAACACTCCGTCGCGGGGATCCTGCACATCGGTGGCGAACCCGCCATTGAGCCCCGAGAACCGCTTCCACGTGTCGATGAACACCACTTTCGGCCGCTTGGCGGCCTCGGCCATGACCACCTCGTTCTGCACCTGCAGCCTCGCGGTGACATCGGGGTTGTCGTCGTTGGGGATGCCGACCCAGATCAGAGTGCGGTTGTCGCCGCCCAGGTAGTCCATGGCCGCACCGACCCGCTTGCCGTACTCGGCCCGCCAATCGGTGTCGTCGCCACCGGAGCCCGGGGCGTGCTGCACAGCCCAGGTCTTGTCGAGGTTGCGCAGGCCCTGGGCATCGTTGCCGCCAAAGGTGACCACCACGATGTCGGGGTTGACCGCAGGGATCCGCTGGGCGAAGTACGAGGGCCAGTCGAAGAAGTCGGGCCTGCTCAGGCCCGACGAGACCTTGTAATCGAGCGTCGTGGCGACGACGCCCGTCTGCTTCATCAGCTTGTCGAGGTAGGGGCCGAACGTGCCCGCGTCACTGTCGCCGGCGACGTACAGGTCAGCCGGGTCGGCCGCCGATGGAACCGTCTTCTCCTTCGGCTTCAACTCGGTCGTCGTGGTCGAGCTCGAGCTCGTCGTGGAGGCCGCAGGCAGGACCGCGATCGGGGTATCGACCACCAACGAGGTGCTGGGGGCGGTCGGAGCTGCCTGCGTCTGGTTACCGGGACCTGCAAAGACGGCCGTTATGACGGAATAGACGAGAAACAGGCCGGCGAGCACCACGATTGCCGCAACCAGGCGTCGCGCCGCGTACACACGATCTGGCAGGCGCTGGTTCGGTGGTTGCACTGGGGCGAGGTACATCGTCGTCTACCTCGGTCAATACTACGGGACCAAGGGGTAGGGACAGTCGCTCCCGCCGATGACTACAATGCGGACTGGATATTCCCGTCCATCAATTCAAAACTCCAAGGGGGAGAACCAAATGCGCACAAGCAAGCGATTCACATCGCTCGCGGTCATCGCTGCGCTCGGCCTCATGGCCGCAGCATGTGGGTCCGACAGCAAGTCGGCATCCACCACCGCTCCGAAAACCACTCAGGCATCGGGCGCTACCACGCCGGCGGCCACGACGCCGGCGGCCACCACGCCGGGTACCGAGGCGGGCACCACGCCGACCCAAGCCAGCAACATCACCGCTGGCGTCGCGTTCGACACCGGTGGTCGCGGCGACGGCACGTTCAACGACTCCGCCGGACGTGGCCTCGACAAGGCCGTCAGCGAGCTGGGCGTCAAGAAGATCGAGCTAGAGGCAGTCAAGGACGAAGACCGTGCCAGCAACCTCGCGCTGTTGGTACAGCAGAAGGCCAACCCGATCGTCGCCGTCGGCTTCCAGTTCGGCGACCCGATGACGGCCATCGCCAAGGACAACCCGAACACGACGTTCGCCATCGTCGACTCGGTCGTCGATGCACCGAACGTTCGCAGCCTGGTGTTTGCCGAGAACGAGGGCTCGTTCCTCGTCGGCGCAGCCGCCGCGCTGAAGAGCAAGACCGGTCACATCGGCTTCATCGGTGGGCAGGAGATCGACCTCATCAAGAAGTTCGAGGCTGGGTACATCGCCGGCGCCAAAGCCGTGAATCCCGACATCAAGATCGAGAGCAAGTACCTCGGACCAGCAGGTGACAACTCCGCATGGGGCAACGTCGCCGGCGCCAAGGAGATTGCCTCGGGCTGGTACGACGCCGGCGCCGACGTGATCTACACGGCAGCAGGCGGTTCGGGCGCAGGCACGATCCAGGCGGCTGTCGAGGCCAATGCCTGGGCGATCGGTGTCGACTCCGACCAGTACCTCCTCGCCAAGCCTGATGAGCAGAAGCACATCCTCACCTCGATGCTCAAGCATGTCGACGTCGCTGTGTTCGAGACCATCAAGGCTGTCGCTGATGGCGACACCAAGGGCGGCATCATCACGTTCGACCTGAAGTCCGACGGCGTGGGATATGCAACCTCCGGTGGATTCCTCGACGACATCAAGGACAAGCTCGACGGCTACAAGGCCGACATCATCAGCGGCAAGATCGTGGTTCCCACGAAGCCCTGACGCAACCGCACTTTGACATCACGAGCCCGGGGCAATCGCGCCCCGGGCTCGTGTGTTATACCAGCATGATGGACGGCAGCTTCGCGGTCGAACTGGTGGGCATCGGCAAGACCTTTCCCGGCGTCATCGCCAACCACGACATCACGCTCCGAGTCCGCTCCGGCACGATTCACGCGATCGTCGGTGAGAACGGCGCCGGCAAGTCGACACTGATGAACACGCTGTACGGCATGCATCAGCCCGACGAGGGAACGATCTCGGTGTTCGGGCACGAAGCGCACTTCAAGTCACCGACGGATGCGATTGCTGCCGGTGTCGGGATGGTGCATCAGCACTTCATGCTCGCCGACAACCTCACCGTCGTCGAGAACATCATCCTCGGTGCCGAGCCCGCGGAACACGGCGTGCTGAAGCTCAGCGACGCCAAGCACCGCCTCGCCGAACTGTCCCGGTCGATCGGTGCCCACGTCGACCTCGATGCGCTCGTGGCCACGCTCGGTGTCGGCCAGCGTCAGCGCGTCGAGATCCTGAAGGTGCTCTATCGCGGCGCGAAGGTGTTGATCCTCGATGAACCTACTGCGGTGTTGGTGCCGCAGGAGGTCGACGAGCTGTTCGTCACCCTCCGGCAGCTCGTCGCCGACGGATCCACGATCATCTTCATCTCCCACAAGCTCGACGAAGTCCTGAAGGTGTCCGACGAGATCACGGTGATTCGCGACGGCACGACTGTGGCAACCGTCGCCCCCGGAGACATCAACCGGCGCAAGCTCGCCGAACTGATGGTCGGTTCCGAACTGCCGGATCCGTCTGGACGCAACAGCACCGTTGGCAACACGCCGTTGCTGACGGTCACCGACCTCGATGTGCACGCCGACGATGAGTCGAAACTGGTCGTCGACGGGGCGACGTTCACCGTTCACAACGCCGAGGTCCTCGGCATCGCCGGGATCGAGGGCAACGGGCAATTCGAACTGTGCGAGGCCATCCTCGGCTTGCGTCCGATCTCACGGGGCACGATCGAGCTCGACGGAACCGATCTGACGCACCTCAGCGTGCACCATCGCCACCAGCTGGGGATCTCCTACATCCCCTTCGACCGCCACCGCGAAGGTCTGCTGCTCTACTCGCCGCTGTGGGAGAACACGATGCTCGGACGAGAAGAGACGCTCGGCATGTCGAACGGTCCGTTCATCTCCGGGGCCGGTGCACGACGTGATTGTCAGCAGATCGTCGATCGATTCTCGGTGCGCACGCCCGGCATCGAGGTCCCCGCGTTCGCCCTGTCGGGCGGGAACCAGCAGAAGCTCGTCGTCGGTCGCGAGCTGTCGAGCGAAACACACGTCCTGATTGCCGCACACCCCACGCGCGGTGTCGACGTCGGTGCGCAAGCCGCGATCTGGGACGAACTTCGGGCTTCCAGAGACAAGGGAGTCGGCGTGTTGTTGATCTCCGCCGACCTCGAGGAGCTGATCGGTCTGTCGGATCGGATCGCGGTGATCTTCGACGGCAAGATCACCGCGGTGCTCGATCCAGCGACGGCCACTCCGGAGCTGCTCGGCTCGTACATGACCGGCGAGATGCAGGGGGCAGCATGAAGAACCGCCAGAAATGGCAGGGCATCGCGATCACCGTCGGGGGTTCGCTGCTGGCTCTGGTGATCGCCTTCGCCATCTGTGGCGTGTTCCTGGCGCTCATCGGGCACAACCCGTTCACGGTCTACAGGCAGATGATCAACTACGACCTCAGCCGCGATTCGTTCCTCGACGCGACCAAGCGCGCCGTGCCCTTGATGTTGTCGGCCACAGCTGTCGCCATCGGGTTCAAGATGGGTCTGTTCAACATCGGCGTCGAGGGACAGACGCGACTGGCCGTGCTGCTCACCGCAGGTATTGCGACGCAAATTCACCTTCCCGCCATCCTGCACGTGACGTTCTGCCTCGTGTTGGCCATGGTGGTCGGCGCCGCGTGGGCAGGCGTGGCCGGGATCCTGAAGGTCAAGCGCGGTGTCAACGAGGTGATCGCGACGATCATGCTCAACTACATCGCCATCGGGCTTGTCAGCTGGATGTTCGACACGTTCTTCGTCGTGGGCGCCGACACCTTGAACGTGAAGACCAAGGAGCTGCCACGCTCCGCCTGGTTTCCACAGCTGGTCAAAGGCAAGCTCACCGGGTTCGTCTTCATCGTCCTGGTCGTGATCGTGGTGTTCTGGGTGGTCGTCTGGAAGACGAAGTTCGGCTTCCATCTCCGCTCGTCCGGCATGGGCCCGGGTGCGGCGCGAGTTGCCGGGATCAACCCCAAGAAGATGATCATGACCTCCATGTTGTTGTCGGGCGCGATCGCCGGTCTGGTTGGCATGCCCGGCTTGCTCGGCGACTCACACGCCTACCGACGCGGCCTTGCCGAGGGGTACGGCTTCGACGGAATCGCGGTGGCCCTGCTCGGGCGCAACCACCCCGCGGGCATCGTGGTATCGGGGCTACTCTTCGGCTTCCTCGATCACAGCTCAGGCATCCTGCAGGTCAACAGCATTCCGCGATCGATCATCGACATCATCAAGGGCGTGATCGTCCTCACGGTCGTCATCGTCAACGAGGCATTGAAGCGCTGGCACAACCGCCGCACGCAACAGGCCTCGGCGGCGATGATCACCGCCATCGAGCTGGAGGCGGCGCCGGCATGACTCAAACCATCAACGCGCCAGGCCCGCAGAAGTCCGGCAACACCTTGGTCGACCGTGTGCGCCGCCTGTCGAAGGCGCAACGGCTCCTCGGTGCCGGCCTGCTCGGCATGACCGTCATGAGCATTGCCCGCGTGGTTGCCGACGCCAACGACCTCACGTCCTCCGGCACCGTCGCGGCAACCCTGCGCCTGTCGGCGCCACTGGTCTGCGCCGGCCTCGCCGCGCTGTGGGCCGAACGCGTCGGCATCGTCAACATCGGTATCGAGGGGATGATGATCCTCGGTACGTGGGCCGGTGGATTCGGCGCCTGGAAGTACGGGCCATGGGTCGGATTGCTGTTTGGAGTGATCGCCGGCTCGATCGGTGGTTTGATCCATGCAGTGGCCACGGTGAGGTTCAACGTCGACCACGTCATCTCCGGTGTCGCCATCAACATCTTTGCCCCGGGTGCCGCCCGCTTCTTGTCCGAGCAGATCTTCACGCCCCATGGTGGCGGGGCCAGCAACTCCCCACCGCAGCAGTCGGCGATCCAATCGATCAACCTTCCGTTCATATCG
>DATAJN010000314.1:0-2331 GCA_036262105.1 Ilumatobacteraceae bacterium | reverse complement strand
GACCAGCGTGAACCCCACCGACAGTGCCAGGGCGACGCCGGTCCACAGCGGTACACGAACGGGCTCGCGGCTGTCGTCTGCGGGCTCCGGATCGGTGACCCACATCGACACGATGATGCGCAAGTACAGGTAGGCGGCGATCACCGAGGCGACCATGGCCACGATGGCGATGGCGTAGCTGCGTTCGTCGACAGCCGCCTGGATGACACCGAACTTGGCAACGAAACCCGATGTCAACGGCACGCCCGCCTGGGCGAGGAGCAGAATGGTCATGGCCATCGAGAGCACCGAGTGCGACTTGCCGAGACCGCGGAACGACGAGAGATCCGTGGCGCTGTCGCCGGTGCGCCCGACCACTGCAACCACCGAGAAGGTGCCGATCACCAGCACCGAGTACAGCAACAGATAGATCAACGCCGACGACATGCCGTCGCCTCCGTCGGGCTGGCCTGCTCGATGGGCAGCAGCCTCGACGCCGACCAGGATGAATCCGGCATGGCTCACGGAGGAGAACGCCAACATTCGCTTGACGTTCGTTTGCACGACCGCCATCACCGAGCCGACCACCAATGTCAACACTGCAAGCACCCAGATGATCGGGCGGTAGTCGTCGTGCCAGTGCGGCAGGGCGAAGATCAGCACGCGGAGCATCGCCGCGAACGCAGCGACCTTGCCCACCGACGCCATGAACGACGTCACCGGTGTTGGCGCACCTTCGTACACATCAGGCGCCCAGAAATGAAACGGGACTGCAGCCACCTTGAAGCCGAGACCGACCAACAACATCGCCACCCCGGCGAGGATGAACGCGTCGTGGCGAACGGTGGGAATGGTGGTGTTGAACGAATCGACGATCTTGGCGAAGTTGGTGCTGCCGGCGGTGCCGTACACCATCGCGATCCCGTAGAGGAAGAAGGCCGACGAGAACCCTCCGAGGATGAAGTACTTGATGCCGCTCTCTTGGCTCTCGATCCGTTTGCGGTGGCTGGCCGCCATCACGTACATGGAGATCGACAAGATCTCCAAGCCGAGGAAGAGCACGATGAGGTCGTTGGCCGAACCCATGATCACGCCACCGATGGCGGAGAGCAGGTAGAGGGCATAGACCTCGGGTCCATCGAGATCTTCGCGGCGCAGGTAGTCGTCGGTGACGAAGGCGACCAGTACGACCGACGAACAGATCGCAATCGTGATGAACATCGTGAACACATCGAAGCGGAGTGCGCCGCCAACCAATGTGGTGACGCCGTCGTCGGTGATGTCGTCCCAGAGGAAGAAGCAGAGGATCATCGCTGCCAGACCGGCGGCCGCCGTGAACAGCGCGTACAAGTGCCGCGGCCAGCGCCCAGCGAGCGCTCCACCGACGAGCAGGACCATGGCCGCACCGAGCAACACGAGCAGCGGGCTGAGTGCGAACCAGTCGACGTGCGGGCCGATCAGAGTGTCGCCGACGATCACGGTGCGACCCCGACCGGTTGCGGCTCGACGTAGCCGGTCTTCTCGCTCACGTGCTCGATCAACTTCTTCACGCTCGGCTCGATTCGATCGAGCATCGGCTTGGGATAGAGACCGGTGAACACGATCACACCGATGAGTGGCAGCATCACGGCAGCCTCGCGAGCCCTGAGCTCGCCGAAGCCCTTGTTGGCCTCGTCGGGCTCTCCGTGGAACACACGCTGATACGCCCACAGCAGGTACAGCGCGGCGAGTATCACACCGGTTGCCGCTGCCACGGCCCACCACCTGGCCGTGAGGAACGACCCGATCAGCACCAGGTACTCGCCGACGAACCCGTTGAGGCCCGGCACACCGATTGACGACAGCATGACGACCATGAACACGCCGGCGAAGATCGGGGCGATCTTCTGCAGACCCTTCAGCTCGCTGATCTGGCGTGTGTGACGGCGGTCGTAGATCATCCCGACGAGCAGGAACAGAGCGCCGGTCGAGACGCCGTGGTTGATGTTCTGCATGACTCCACCGCTGATCGACTGAGTCGTCATGGCGAAGATGCCGAGCACGATGAACCCGAGGTGAGCAACCGACGAGTAGGCGACCAACCGCTTGAGATCTTTCTGCATGGTCGCAGTGATCGCGCCGTAGATGATGCCGATCACTGCCAACGTCATCCACAGACTGCGGCTCCAGCGAGCCGCTTCGGGGAACAGGAAGACCCCGAAGCGCAACAGGCCGTACGTGCCGAGCTTCAGCATGACTCCGGCAAGAATGACCGACCCGCCGGTTGGCGCTTGGGTGTGCGCATCGGGCAGCCAGGTGTGCAAGGGAAACAGCGGCACCTTGACAGCGAACGCGATCGCGAAGGCGAAGAAC
>DATAJN010000313.1:0-3841 GCA_036262105.1 Ilumatobacteraceae bacterium | reverse complement strand
GCGAGCGCCAGGAGCCACAGTGGGATGACCGCGAGGACGGGCAGGAACGCCGCCACCGCTGAACTGTCGACTCGGCGCCGAGTGCTGGTCAACGTCGTTCGCCCCGCATTCGCATCACGATACGGCGGCGATCGATACCCTCGTACCTACACTACGAGCGGTCCTGCCTCACTGTGCGCGACAATCAAGCTTGGGTGAAATTCTGCCGATACCACGAACAGCGCCGGGTGGCGTGCAGAAACTAGTCGCGTGGTCCCGAAAAAGGACCGGAGGGTTGGTCGATCGTTGGCGATGTCCGCAACATCTCTGAGGGAAGGGGCCGGAGCAGGAAAGTCCGTCCGAGACCTCCTCGATGAGGCGCGCAGCTCCGAGGGTGACGACCTGGTCCGTTCGCGAGCACTGGTGCAGCAGGCCCGGGTGCTGGCTCGCTCCAACGCCGACCAACACGGCGAGGCCGAGGCCCTGTACCGACTGTCGAGCGTCACCTACCAACTCGGTGAGCTCGACGAAGCGTTCGGGCTTGCCCTCGAGGCCAGGGATCTGGCCAGGCGTTGTGGCGCACCGATGGTCGAGGTGTGGGCGCTGAACCTGGTCGGCATCGTCCATCACCAGGCCGGCAACTTCTCGCAGGCTCTCGAGAGCTTGCTCCAGGCAGTGGAGATCTACCGGTCGATGTCGGATCTCGACGATCTGGGCAACCTGCTCAATACGGTCGCGGCCGTTCACCACAGCCTTCGCGACACCGACCGGGCGATTGTCACGTACGAGGCAGCGCTCGAGGCCAATCGGAAGAGCCCGCGGCGCGGCTTCGATGCGATCACGCTCGCCAACATGGCCAAGGTTCGGTCCGAGCGCAAGGAGAACTTGCTTGCCGTCAGCCTGGGTGAAGCCGCGCTGGAGATCGCTCGCGAACACCTACCCGAGCACGTCGCCGAGATCCTGGCCAACCTCGCCGAGGCCTATGCGGAACTGCAGATGCTGCCCCGGGCAAATGCATGCCTCGACGAAGCCGATGAGTCGCTCAACGGGATGAGCACACAGTTCACGCGGGCATCGCCGATGGCGCTGGTCGCGGTGCAGTTGGCCCGCGGGAGAGTTTGCATGGCCACGAACGACACGACCCTGGCGATCTCCACGCTCGAGAACGCTGTCGAGATCGCCTCGCAGAACGACTTCGCCGATACCGAACTCGTGGCCCACGGGCTGCTCGCCGAGATCTTCAAAGGCCTCGGCCGCTTCGAGGAGGCCTTGTTCCATCGCGAGGAGTCCACTCGCATCCACGAACAGATCTTCGACCGCGACACCGACCTTCGCATCAAGACACTGCAGATCTCCCACGACACCCTTGCAGCACGCGATCAGGCCGAACTGCTGCGGGTGCGCACGACCGAGCTCGAGGAGCTGGTCACGGCGCGCACGCAAGATCTGGAAGAACACCACTACGAGGCGTTCGAGCGCCTCGCGGTCATCGCTGAGTACCGCGACCCCGATTCGGGTGAACATTCCTCGCGGGTCGGTGAGCTGGCGGCCGAGCTGGCGATCCGGCTGGGCGAGTCGCGGGTGTGGGCCGACGAGCTCCGCTTGGCGGGCCGGTTGCACGACGTGGGCAAGGTCGGCGTGCCCGACGCCATCCTGCAGAAGCCGGGGCCCCTCACCGACGAAGAGTTCAACGTCATGAAGACGCACACGACGATCGGCGCCACCGTCTTCGCCGGCAGCAAGTCCACGCTCATCCAGCTCGCCGCCGAAGTCGCCCAGTCGCATCATGAGCGATGGGATGGAAAGGGCTATCCCGCGGGGTTGAAGGGCGAGGGGATTCCGCTCAGCGGCCGCATCGTCGCTGTCGCCGATGTGTACGACGCATTGATCACGGCGCACCGCTACAAGCTCGCCTGGTCGTCGAGTGACGCCGTCAACCATGTCGTCGCCGGTCGCGGCACGCAGTTCGAACCGCGAATCGTCGACGCTCTCGTCGAGGTGATCGCGGCTCGCGAAGTACGGGCAGCGTCGAGCATCCCGGCAGCCGAGGGCTAGCCGTACACTCCCTCCAATGTCGGCGGCCCGTACCGAGCGCATCGCCACCAGAACGAGGAATCCGAAGTGGCAGCAGATGCCGTTGCGGATCGAGATGCCCGAGTGCATCAACTGTGACGCCTGCCTGCGAGCCTGCCCTCCGCAGTTCGGTGCCATCTTCAACCACGGGCCAGATGTCGTCATCATCCCCGAGTTGTGCAGCGGATGCGACAAGTGTCTGCCGGCGTGTCCGGTCAACTGCATCTATCCGTTTCCGGAATGGGATGCCGTCGAGGTGCCGAGCGACTGGTGGGACGAACCGCTCGGCTCGGACGACCCCTACGTCTGATCTGCGAACCTCTCCTGCCATAATCGACGGCATGACCTCTTCGATCCTCGCCGGTGCCGAGCCCTGGTCGCATGTCGGCGACAGCGACCATGGGGCCGTCGTGCTCCACGGCTTCACGGGAAATCCGGGCTCCGTACGTGGCCTGGCCACGGCCCTCGCCGGCATCGGCTTTCACGTCGAGATGCCCCTGCTGCCCGGCCATGGCACCGCGGTCGACGACATGTTGCCGACACGTTGGGCCGATTGGGTCGGGGAGGCAGAAGCGGCCTATCAGCGTCTCGGGGAGCGAGTCACCAACGTCGTCGTCGTGGGCTTGAGCATGGGCGGCACCCTCACCCTGCGCCTCGGCGCCAACCATGCCGAGATCGCCGGTTTGGTGTGCATCAACCCGGTGGCACAACCGCAGGCCACCGAGATCACGGAGATGCTTCGCGGGTTGGCCGACGGTGGGACGGCTGTGCTTCCTGGAATAGGCAGCGACATCGCCGATCCCGACGCGCACGAGAACGCGTACGATGGCACGCCGATCGAGCCGCTGCTGTCGATGCTCCTCGACGGCGTCGAGCCACTGAGCAATGAGTACGCGCAGATGCATGTGCCTCTGCTGTTGATGAACTCTCCTCAGGATCACGTCGTCGAGCCGGCGCACGCCGAGTTCCTCGCCGACCGTTACGGCGGGCCCGTGGAGCGGATCACGTTGGAACGCAGCTACCACGTCGCCACTCAGGACTACGACAAGGAGCTGATCGTGGAAGCGACTTCCAAGTTCGCCACACGAGTTGTGTCTCGGTGATGACCGCCGCACTGGCCAGCATTCCCAGCCCGTCGAGCGGAGCGCTGACGATCGGTCCGTTGTCGATCCATGCCTATGGGTTGATGATCGCCCTCGGGGTGATCGCGGGCGTGTGGTTGCTCGGTCGCCGGCTCGAGGCCAGCGGCACCGGTACTCGTGAAGACGCCAGCTCCATCGCCGTTTGGGCGGTGATCGCCGGGGTCATCGGCTCCCGGCTCTATCACGTCGTCACCGATTGGGAGCTGTTCAAACACGATCTCATCAGGATCCCGCAGATCTGGCGCGGCGGCCTCGGCATCCCCGGTGGGATCCTCTTCGGCACGCTCGCAGCCGGTTGGGCGTTCAAGCGCCGCGGCATCGCCCCCTCCGTCGGGATCGGGATCGCCGCGCCGTCGCTGCCGCTCGCCCAGGCCATCGGGCGATTGGGCAACTGGTGGAACCAGGAGCTCTTCGGCAAGCCCACCACACTGCCGTGGGCACTGCGCATATCCGCCGACAAGATTCCGGCCGGCTATCCGCCGGGAACCACGTTCCATCCGACGTTTCTGTACGAGTCGCTGTGGAACCTGGCGTTGTGCGGCGTTCTGCTGTGGATCGACCGGCGGTTCAAGCTTCGGCCGGGTCGGCTCATGGCGATCTATGTGGTCGGCTACGCGATTGGTCGGTTCTGGGTGGAGGGTCTGCGC
>DATAJN010000312.1:0-2418 GCA_036262105.1 Ilumatobacteraceae bacterium | reverse complement strand
GTTGGCGCCAGCCCGACGTGTTGAGCCGCGACTTCACACGGCTGAGCGAGATCGTCAACCGCATTCCGGTGCTCCACGTGATCATCCCGTGGGGCCCGCCCTTCAGGGCCGACGTCAGCCGATCACTTGCCGCTCTGGCGGTCCGCTGAGTTCGGCGGCGTGCTGTGGGTGCTCCCGACCGGGCACTCGGCGCTAGCCCGAGCTTCTGGGTGCCAACGCCCGGCATCGGTGCTGCTCCATGCACACACTGGCACCCAGATCTCCCAGCCGAGCGCTCTCATCCTCGTGACCTCGGAATCTGGGTGCCAGTCGATTGCGATGAACAGGCTCACTGGGCGAGCTTGGCACCCAGATCTTGAGCACCGATCACGAGCGCGTCGACGCCGATCTTCCTCATCGTTCTGCGCGCCTCTCCAGTGAGCGAGTCGGGTGCGCCGATCAAGGCGTCAGGCGCCGCGCAGGTCGAGTTCGGCGACTCGTCCACCGGTGATCTGAAGCTGCGCGCCGGCGTGATGCTCGCCCGAGTGAATCCGATAACTGCCCTCGCGCAGCTCCGGATACACGGCGACGACAACGGTCTCGCCGCCGAGCGACCGACGCCACACTCCGGTGTGAATGTCGCGGTTCGGGTCGTCGGCGAACTCGATCGGCAACTCGGTGCCTTCCAAGGCGTCATCGAGCCGAACGATCAATCCTCCGATGTCGCCACCGATGTCCATCACCACCGGCCCCCCTTTGGGGGCCGGTTCGTGGGTGTGGGCGATGCCGTGTCGATGGGCGTGTTCGTGAGCATCCACTGCGCTCACGGCGCACCGACGTTCAGCGGCACGATGTCGTAACCGCTCTTCGGGTGATCCAGGTACGGGAACGTGTCGAGGTACGACACGTTCGCCGGCGGCTGCGAGCCGTCGAACGGCACAGGCCCGGCGGTGCCATCCGCGATCAGCGCCGCTGCTCCATCGGCCGTGAAGCTGGGATCCACCAGCGGGATCGTCGCCCCGGCGATGGCACGCAGTTCGATGGTGGTGATGTCGTCCTGCACACGACGTCCGTTGGGGAACCCGGCCAGATCGCCACCGAGAATGCCCAGGATGTTCCGGTTCACCGCCGGTGGGATCGCCACGTTCAAGCGCAGCAGGTCGGCCTGGGTGGTGCCAGTGAAGTTCTGGAACCCGGGGATGATCCCGCCAGGAATTCCTGTCAGCAGGATCGCCAGGAGGTCGGCACGGTCGGCGGTGTACGCGGCGAGGTTGGGGAACACACCGGGGTACAGCACCGGTAGCAGCTTGGCCAGCTCCGGCTGGGCCACGTACTTGGCGAACTCGGAGTCCCTGTCAGGAGTCACCCTGTTCCACCGGTCCTTGTCGCCCATCGGAACGATGACCTCGTTGAACAGTGGGTTGCCGAGCCGTGACACCTGCACGTACGGCCCCGATTGATGGTTGTACGAGTGGTCGTCGCGAACCTGTGCCTTGCGTCGGGATGCCGAGGCGTAGACGCCGATTGCCGCCGTTGGCGACATGGGATCGGTGGGAGCCGAGCCGTCGCGCGTCAGCTGCCAGATCGGAACCTGGATCGCGATGCTGTGCACGTTGAACGACCGAAGGGCATCGACGCCTTCCGCAGCACCGGGCATGTTGAGCAGGTGGAGCTGCTGGAACGGGCGAAGTGCGCCGAGATCGAAGATCGATCCGAGGTCGACGTAGAACCCGTCGAGCCGCTGTCCGGCGAACACCCGGATATCGCCGGGAAGGCTGTTGATCGCAGCGTTGCCGAGGGCGGCGTAGTTGGGCGTCGAACGTGGGCCGATGTTGCACGGTGGGCACGGCAGGTTCCGGCCGAGCGTCTCTGACTTCGGACGGCCCTTCTTGCCTTTCGTGATCCTCGTGACCGAATAGAACTGCTTGCGGTTCCACGACGGGCTGTCGATGGTGGCGATCTGTCCGGTGTTGTACAGGAACGTGTCGGGATTCTCGACGACGGTGTTGAAACGGAACTCGTAGGTGACGTCGGGCTCGCCGTCGCCGTCGTTGTCGACGACGATCCGGTAGAGGACGTCGTCTCCGAACTCGAAGAAGTTGGGACCACCCGCGGGATCTTCGAGTGGGATGTAGTTGCTGATCAGTGTGACGCTGTCGGGACGGTCGGGGCTGACAAAGGCGTAGACGTCGGTGCTGTCTGCCACCGGGTCCTTGGAGATCTCAGGTGCTTCGCGATGTGACGACATGGCTCACCACGCTGCCCGACGCATCGCCCGCTGCAAGCGGCCGACGAGTGCTCGATCGGTGTACACGACCTCTTCTTCGCCCCGCAGGACGGCGACTTCTCCCTTGGCGGCGTTGCGGATGTAGACCACGAACGGCTCCGAGGCGACAGACTGCCCACCGAACCACGCGGACTCGGCCGCCGCATCTGACG
>DATAJN010000311.1:0-6356 GCA_036262105.1 Ilumatobacteraceae bacterium | reverse complement strand
TAGCGGATCATCTCGTCGCGGTAGCGCGAGTCGAAGTCCATGTCGATGTCGGGCATCGAGATTCGGCTCGGGTTGAGGAATCGCTCGAACAGCAAGTCGTAACGAATCGGATCGAGGTCGGTGATTCGCAGGCTGTAGGCGACGGCGCAGCCCGCAGCCGACCCACGCCCGGGGCCGACGCGAATGCCGTTGTCCTTGGCGTGTTTGATGAGATCCCACACGATCAAGAAGTACGAGGCGAAGCCCATGTTCTTGATGACCTGCAATTCGTAGGCGAGCCGTTCGACGACAGAGGGAGACAGTTCGTCGCCCCAGCGCACCTTGGCACCCTCCCAAGCGAGATGGTCGAGGTAAGCGGCGGCATCGGTGAAGCCCTCGGGGATCGGGAAATCGGGAAGCTGCGGTTTGCCGAACTCGATGTTCACGTCGGCGCGCTCGGCGATCCACAGCGTGTTGTCGCACGCCTCCGGTAGATCACGGAACAGGTACCGCATCTCCGCGGCGGTCTTGAGGTAGTGCTCCTGGCCTTCGAACTTGAACCGCTTCGGATCGCTGAGCGTGGCTCCCGTTTGCACGCACAGCAATGCGTCGTGTGCCTCGTGATCCTCGCGATGCACGTAGTGCGAGTCGTTGGTGGCGATCAATGGCGCACCGATCTTGCGGGCGATCTCGACCAGCTTGGGATTCGTGTCGCGTTGGGCCTGGAGGCCGTGATCTTGCAACTCGACGAAGAGGTTGTCCTTGCCGAAGATCTCTTGCAGCCGGCCGGCCTTGTCGAGGGCGCCGGCTTCGTCGCCCTGCAGCAGCGACTGCAGCACGTGCCCACCAAGGCAGCCAGTGGTGGCGATCAACCCCTCGTGGTAGCGAGCGAGAAGCTCCCAGTCCATGCGCGGCTTGTAGTAGTAGCCCTCCATGAACGCGAGGCTGGCTAGCTGGATGAGGTTGTGGTAGCCACGGTCGCTCTCGGCCAGCAACGTGAGGTGGTAGTAGAGCTTCTTGCCGCCCTCTGTGTCGCCACCCGAATCGTCGATGCGACCGCGGCGCGGCGGCCGTTCCTGGCGGTTCTCGTACGCCATGTACGCCTCGGTGCCGATCACCGGCTTGACGCCCTGCGCACGGCATTCCTTGAAGAACTCGAGCACCCCGTACATGTTGCCGTGATCGGTGATGCCAAGAGCCGGTTGCCCATCGGCCACAGCCTTGGCAACGAGATCATCGAGGCGCGCCGCGCCGTCGAGCATCGAGAACTCGGTGTGGACGTGGAGGTGGGTGAATGAATCCCCCACTGGCGCGGTACCTCCTCCCTGCTCAATTGGCCGGCGACTTACACGGATGTGATTCGTCGACCATACTCGGTTTTCTAGAGGTAGGTGCCAGGCCGATCGCTGACATCGATGGGGGCGCCGGAACCCTGCGGGCCGGGGACTCCGCCGACCAGGCCACCGGGCGGCAACTGGCGCAGCTGGTCGAGCTGCTGACGGGCGGCGATCTGCTGGGCGAACAGCGTCGCCTGGATGCCGTGGAACAAGCCCTCCAACCAGCCGACGAGCTGAGCCTTGGCCACCCGCAGCTCACCGTCGGAAGGAATCTCTCCGTCCTTGAACGGCAGGGCCAGGTTGTGCAACTCGTGCTGCAGGTCGGGTGACAACGCCTCGGTCAGCTCGACGATCGATCGTTCATAGATCTCCGCAACGCGCTCGCGGCTGGCCTCGTCGAGCGGGCTCGAGCGCACTTCCTCCAGCAACTGCTTGACCATCGAGCCGATGCGCATCACCTTCGCCGGGGCGGTCACCGTTTCGAACTGCTCGACTGGTGCCTCAGGCGGATCGTCGTGCGGTTCTTCAGTCGACATCAGGTGCTCCTCTGTCCAGCGATGACTTCAACTCGTGCAGGCCAACAATGGCACCAGCATCTCAGCAGATGTGAGCGACCCGTGTCGACACACCAGCGGGAACGGGCCACTGTCGGCGGGATCGACAAAGCTCATCGGGGCTTTGGTGATGAGCGCCACGTCACCGAACCGAGCTGCCACCGGCGGGCTGACCACCGGGCCGAACCAGCCGTCGTCGATCATCTGCTGGCGGGTCATCACCCAAGCGACATCGCCATGTGCTGCCGACGCGACCTCGAGCAGTTCTTCGGCCACCCCAGGGCGGGCGTGGAGCCACCGGAAACGGCCCTCACCCGACATGTACCTCGTGAGCCGGAGAACCTCGGCGTCGGGCGCCTGCAGGTTCGTACCGACTTCGACCTGACCATGATCAGCGGTCACCAGCAATGCCGAACCATCGGTGAGCTGGGCGCGAACCTGCTCGACGAGGTCGTCGGTCGAGCGCAGTTCGGCGTCGTAGTACTCGCCGAAGCCGCGCTCGTGGGCGATCTTGTCGATGCCGTCGTAGTACGCGTAGATCAGCGGCTCACCCGCCCGAAGCAGCTCCCCGACCGATACCGCCAGGCTCGATGTGGCCCGCCACCCGAAAAACCTGCCGCCGCGCAGATGTGCTTCCGTGAACCCACTGTGCTGGAAGTCGGCCTTGGTGACGATCGGCACCGACTCGCCCATGAACGGAGCGAACGGCTGCACGCGATTCGGCTCGTACTTGCGCCGTGCGTCGCCGGCGGGTGTCGCCCACCGAAGCACGTTCAGCACCTCGCCGCCGAGATCGATGCGGTACCCGACGAGACCGTGCTCGCCAGGCGTGAGTCCTGTCGTGATCGACGTCAATGCGGTTGCTGTCGTGGAAGGCGCGACCGTGGTGATCGGCCCGCCGTCGAACGAAGCGAGCGCAGGCATGATGGCGCGGCGCTGGTCGAACTGCTCCCAGCCGAGCCCGTCGACGACAAGGATCACGACCTGACGTGCGTCGCGAACCGGGCCCGGCATCCAGTCGCGGCCAGCCCGCGGCTGCGGACCCAGCAAGGCCGGCACGATCGCGCGAACGTTTGCGGAGTAGTCGGGGAAGATCGGCTGGTCGTTCACGGGGGACCTCAGTCCAGCACCTCCCGACGTCATGTGCCAACCGGAATGACTCGCCCACCCGCACGAAGGCCGTACGATGAGTGTGTGCGCGTTTCCAGCAAAGGTGACTACGCCTGTCGGGCCCTGCTCTCGCTGGCGCTGCACATGGACGGAACCGGCCCCACCTCGGTGCGCGACATCGCCGAGCGAACGGCCATCCCGCAGCCCTATCTCGAGCAGATCCTGCTCGCTCTGAAGGGCGCCGGGCTGGTGAAATCCAAGCGTGGCGTCGGGGGTGGGTACGTGCTGGCCCGTCATCCCACAGAGATCCGCATCGGCGAGATCCTCTCTGCAGTGGATGGGCCGATCAGCCTTGGCGATTTCGGCGAGCCTCATCAGGACGGGGCCTGCGATCACGAGGGTCAATGCGTGCTGCTGGCAATTTGGAAGTCGGCAGGCGAGCAGATGAAACGGCTCCTCGAAGCCTTCACGTTGCAATCGGTGGCCGACGCGGCCCGTGGCGTGGGTCCGTGGCCCGAGGCGCGCCTCGAGGACGGCCTCGCTACGTTGTGAACTGTGTCTCGACGGCTACGAGATCGTCGGGCAACGGAGCGATGAACGAGAGCGACTCGCCGCTACCTGGGTGAACGAACATGAGCTCGGCTGCATGCAGGAACGGTCGCGGCGCCACAACAGCATGGCGAACACCTCCGTAGGTGCCGTCACCGATGACAGGATGGCCGATGGCTGCAAGATGCACCCGGATCTGGTGCGTGCGGCCGGACTCGAGCCGGCACACGACCGCGCTCGCCTCGGCGGGTGTGCGATACGAAGTGAGGACGTGATAGCGGGTGCGTGCCGATTTCCCATCGACCACCACCGCCATTCGCATCGCGTCGCGATGGTCGCGACCGATCGGCGCGTCGATGACACCGACGGGGTTCGCCAGATGGCCCCAGACCATCGTTCGATACACGCGGGTGACGTCGCGCTGCGAGAGCGCGTAGACGAGCGAGTGGTAGGCCCGTACCGAACGAGCCACGACCATCAAACCCGACGTGCCGATGTCGAGGCGATGGACGATGCCTGGGCGATGTGGCTCGCCAATGGCGGCAAGCTCCGGATAGCGGGCGAGCAAGCCGTTCACAAGCGTTCCATCGGCGTTGCCGGCGCCGGGGTGCACGACCAGACCAGCCGGCTTGTCGACCACGATCACATCGTCGTCGTCGTAGACCACTCGGAACTCGACGGTCGGGTCAGGTGCCGGCAGATCCGGCAACGGCAGCTTCGATTCGTCGACATCGATCACCTGACCGAGCTGCAGGCGTACCTTGCCCGACGTGACCATCTCGCCGTCGACTTGCACTCCACCGGCAGCGACCAGCGCCGCAGCGTCGGAGCGACTGGCGTCGGTGACCAACGCGACGATCCGATCGAGTCGCTCTCCGGCTAGGGCCGGCGGAATCTCCTCACGGATCACGCCGCACGAACCGTTCGGTGGGCCAGGATCGTCCACAGTACGAACAGCGCGCCCCCTATGTCGATCGCCATGTCTGCGATGTTGAAGATCGGGAACCACTGGAAATCGATGAAGTCGATCACCGAGCCACGCAAGGGATGACCACCGCGGAACAACCGGTCGGCCAGGTTGCCGATGGCGCCACCGGCGATCAGCCCAGCGGCGATGGTTGTGATTCGACCGGTGAGCTTGCGGCTCGACCATGCCAGCCACAGCACCACGACCATGGCGACGACTCCGATCAACGGACCGACGCCTTGAGCCTTCGAGAAAGCCATGCCACTGTTGCGGGTGAGGTTCCATTGCAGGGTCCACGCGACATGACGCGGCTCGCGCCCAGTGAGCTCCGACAATGCCCACCGTTTGGTCAACTGATCTGCGGCAACGACGAGCACCGCGACTGCCGCGGTGAGCGCAGGGATCCGGTGTGACTGATGGCGAGTCGGCGCGGAATCGGCCGAGGCGGTTGGGGTCGTCGAAAGCGTTCCGGCCTCGGCGTCATCCGTCATCGGCGCCCGATCCCGCCGACCTTCTCCTCGACGAGCATCGTCGCCCACGGAATTGCCTGCAGACGCTCACGCGGGATGGGACGGCCGGATTCGCTGGAGTAGCCGTAGGCGCCAGTCATGAGGCGACTGAGGGCCAGTTCGATGTCGGCGATCGTTTGTCGAGCTTGGGCAGACAGCGTCAGATCGCGCTCGCGCTCGACCACCATGGTGTCGCCCTCGCCGCCCTCGTCGTCGAACTGCACATCACCCATCTCCTGCTCCTCGATCAGCGAATTGGCCTCGTCTTCGAGGCGAACTGCCTGACCGAGCAGCGCGGCCTTCTCCTCGATCAACAACGCGCGCTGCGCCGTGAGGAACTTGACGTCGAAGTCCTTCGTGTAGGCGACGCCTTCTTTGGTGACACCCTTCACCGCGGGAATCTCGATGGCTGCCGGCAGCGATGTTGGCTTCTTCGGCGGCGCGGCCTTCTTCACCGGAGCCGGAGCCGCAGCCACCTTTTTCGGTGGAGCGTCGACCTTCTTCGCCGGAACCGGCGCCTTCTTGGCTGCAGGCGACGCCTTCTTGACAGGAGCCGATGCCTTCTTCGCCGTCGGTGCCGCCTTCTTGACCGGAGGTGCCTTCTTGGCCGGAGCCGCCTTCTTGGCCGGAGCCGCCTTCTTGGCTGCAGGGGCCTTCTTGACCGGAGGTGCCACCTTCTTGGCCGCAGGGACCGCTTTCTTGGCCGGAGCCGCTTTCTTGGCCGGAGCAGCGCTCTTCTTCGACGCGGACGGTTTCACAGTTGCCGCCTTCTTCGCCGTGACAACGGGTTTCTTCGGCGCGCCCGACTTCGCCGGTGCGGAAACCTTCTTTGCGGAAACCTTCTTCGCCGGTGCCTTCGTTGCGGGAGCCTTCTTGGCACTTGCCATCTGTGTGAACCTCCGTCGACCCAGGTGAGGCTGCGATGCTATCGCCGTAGAGCCGCAATGGGGCCGACGTCGGTCGGTGGCGCACCCAGCGTCAGTGCGCCACCTTGGTAACGCCGATCGACACCGGTTGTCCGTCGAGGTCTGCGTTCGAGTCGCCCACCGCGAAGCTCAGCGATTCGGCCAGAGTCGGCTCGGTGATCAACGAGCTGAACGGTTCGATCTGCTGGCGGATCAGGTCGGGCAGTCCGAGCCGCAGCGCGATCCGATCGCTGACATGTAGGCCGGCATCTCGGCGTGCCTGCTGAACGAGCCTCACGAGATCGCGGGCCACGCCTTCAGCCTCCAATTCGGGTGTGAGGTCGGTGTCGAGAACGACGACGCCCGTGTTGGCCGGAAGCGTGGTTGCCCGCGACGGGTCTGCGGCGACGAGACGGAGGCTGTACTCGCCGTCGACGAGCTCCACA
>DATAJN010000310.1:0-5517 GCA_036262105.1 Ilumatobacteraceae bacterium | reverse complement strand
TACCGTTCGCCGCCGAACGTGAGCAGGTTGACCGGCGTCGTTCGCCACTCCCCGCTCGTGCGTCCTCGCACCCGGAGCTGGCGCGATCCCCACACGCTCACGCCGGCGCGGGTGAGCCCGGCGATGACGGCGTTGAAGACGTGGCGGGTAAACCACCCAGGCTTGATGTACCTGCGGACAGGTTCTGATTCGGGCATGGGGGAATCCTTACCGGTCGCGGAGGTCGTGCCCAACCACAAGCGCTGCCCGCGGCGCGACCGTGCATGTCGCGACGCGCTAAGCATGTTTCGTGGAACCGCCATTGGTGGAAGCCGTCCGATCCCGGGTGCAAGAGTTCGGGCAATATGGCAGGCCGGATCTGAGCTACGCGGCGTTGCGGGAAGCGACGAGCCCGGAGATCGATCTTTCGAAACCGGCTCATCGAGGAGCATTGCATCGATGGCTGAACGCGTGGGGTTGTCGGATCCGAATCGCCCGCACGGGCGAGATCGACCCCTTCGATGTGGCGATTGCGTCGTGGTGGATGCTCCAGCGCGATTCGCTTCGAGCGATCGACCGGCCGATGGTGCAACTCTCCGACGACGAATTGCGAACCCTCGGCGCCGCATACGACAGCCTGAGCGCGTCGACCGTCGCGTACGACAAGGCTGGAAAGGCTCGATCGATGGGCCCGACGGCGGCCGCAAAGACGCTTTACGCCTTGAAGCCGAACTCCGTGATGCCATGGGATCTGGCCATCGCAGTTCAACTGCACGGTGCTCGCGACGGAGCGGCGTTCACGAGTCATCTCGCCCTGGGACGATGCTGGGCGAAGTCGCTCCTTGCCGAGTCGGGCCTCGACGAGCCGCAGTTGGTGGCCGAGTTGGGATGCCCCGGCTCGTCACTTGCGAAGGTCCTCGACGAGTACTGCTACGTCCGATACACACTTGGCCACTGACTTATGATTCGCCGCTGGGGGGAGATCCTGATCAAGTGAGCAACCATGGATGAAATCACAACCCCCGCACGGGTTCGTGTTGCCGCGAAGATGGCCGACGAGGCAGCGCGTCTGATCGACTCGTTCGACGACCGCCAACGTGAGGTGGCACTGTGGCCGTTCCCGTCCGACGACGAGCGGCGGCAGTGGTTCTACACTCCGACCGATCACGGCGGCTTGACGCTGGCGGCAATGACATCGCCGCAGCATCGTTTCGTGTTCCGGTTGGTCGCCAGCGGGTTGTCGACCGCCGGTTACGTCACGGCGTCGACGATCATCGGCCTCGAGAACGTGCTCGACCAGCTCGAAGGTTTCACCGCATCGTTCGATCGCCCGCGCGGTCGTGATCCGTTGATGTACTTCGTGCGCATCTTCGGTCAACCGTCGCCGACGGGCACATGGAGTTGGCGTCTGGGCGGCCATCACATCTCGTTGAACTTCACGATCATCGACGGCGTGCTCGGCGCGACGACACCACTGTTTCTCGGCGCCGATCCGGCCAGCTCGCCACTCCTCGGGCCTCATCCTCTCCGTCCGCTCGCCGGCGTCGAGGATCTCGCCCGCCAGTTGACCCGCTCGCTCTCCGACGAACAGCACCGGGTAGCCGTCGTGTCCCCGCGTGCGCCCACCGATCTGGTCGGCGCAAATCGACCGTCGTTGGCCGACGGCGACCAACCGATCCCGCTTCCCCTCATCTGGCGAACGCAGCTGGGCGGTGAGATCGGAGCCGCCCTCCAACGCTCGCAGGAGAGGCTGACTGCAACCATCGGCGTCAACCCAGCCGATCTCGAAGTGATGTCGTTCACGCGCCGGCCGAAGGGACTGGCTGCCACTGGGATGGATGCGAGCCAACGGCAGATGCTCGACACGCTTCTGCGGCTGTACGTCGAGCGCCTGCCCGACGGCGTTGCCGACGACGAGGCCGCCAAGTTCGCCGGGGGCGCGCTCGATGATGTGCATCTGCTGTGGGCAGGTGGGTTGGAACCCGGCCAGCCGCACTACTACCGCCTCCACAGCCCCATCCTGCTGGCCGAGTACGACAACTCCGCCCGCGACGCGAATCACGTGCACACCGTGTGGCGCGACCCGAGGGGCGACTTCGCCGACGATCCGCTCGCCCGTCACCGGGCCGAACACGATCACGACTAGCCGGTCCACAGCCCGCATAGGATCGCAACGTGCCCATTCGTGTCGCGATTGCCGAGGACAACGTCCTGCTTCGCGACGGATTGGCGCGCCTCATCTCGTCGACGGCCGACTTCGAGCTCGTCGGCACAGCAGCCAGCTATGACGAGCTGCTCGAGCTCGTCGGCGAATCCGAACCCGATGTCGTGGTCACCGACATTCGCATGCCGCCCACTGGCACCGACGAAGGCATTCGCGCCGCGGCGGCCCTACGCGTCAGTCATCCCCAGATCGGGGTGATCGTGCTCAGCCAGTACGTGTCGCCGGCGTATGCGTTGTCGCTGCTGTCGCAGGGGTCGGAACGCCGCGGTTACCTGTTGAAGGATCGGGTCGCGGATGTCGATGACCTGGTCGCTGCCATACGAGTGGTGCATGACGGCGGCGCGGTCATCGATCCAAAGGTCGTCGAGCAGCTCGTCACATCGTCGAGCCGCCGCACCAAGGCACCGCTCGACTTCCTCACCCCACGCGAGCGCGAGGTGTTGGGCGAGATGGCCCAGGGCAAATCGAACGCGGCCGTGGCGGCCAGCCTGGTGCTATCCGAGCGAGCAGTCGAGAAGCACATCAATTCGATCTTCTCCAAGCTCCACCTCACCGAGGAGCGCGATGTCAACCGGCGGGTGGCCGCGGTTCTGCTGTACCTCACCGAGGGTGATACAGGCCACACCACCGACGACGTAGCAGCACGATTCCCGGGGCGAGGTTGAGGTGCGACCATGACAATGTCATGGAGGTACTTCTGATGGAGCAGCCGCGGCTTCCGGCGGGCATCGACCCAGATGTCGTGCAGGTCCTGGTCGTCGACGACCAGCCACCGTTCCGCGCCGCTGCTCGGGCCGTCATCGCCCGCGTCCAGGGTTTCGAAATCGTGGCGGAGGCGACCTCGGGAGAGGAAGCAGTCGAGCTCGTCGACAAGATCCGCCCGGGTGTCGTGCTGATGGACATCAACATGGGCGCGATGGACGGCTTGGAAGCCACCAGGCTCATCACCACTGCACATCCCGAAACGTTCGTGATCCTGGTGTCGACCTATACCGAGGCCGACATGCCACCCGCCGCTCGCACTTGCGGGGCAATGGCCTACGTCAACAAAGACGAGCTCTCGCCGCGGGTCGTGCGACGCCTGTGGGAAGCCGGTGGCGACCCGGCCTGGCTCGGTCGCCTGGCCTGACGGCCGTGGGTGCCGTGGAGTGTTTCACGCCCGCCTGGGTGCCCCGAGACACTCCACACCGCGCTTGTGGAGTGTTTCACGCTCACCTGGGTGCCCCGCGACACTCCACAGGACGTACACGGAGCCGTTGACGATCAGGTCTCGAGCGGCGGGAACGGCCCGAAGAATCCGACGATGCGCTGGATGCGACCGTCGGGAGCGAGTTCGCCGAAGTCGAATCCCTCGAGGGCGACCTCATCTCCACTGCGCATCACCCAAGCGAAGCGGAAGATGCCGTCGCGGGCGTCGACGCCGCTCGACTGGTCGATCGTGTGGCCGGGCATCATCGCGTGGAAGCCAGCGATGTGGGCGACGAGCGCAGCGCGGCCGTTGGCGGTCGCCTGCGGGTCGTTGTAGACGCCATCGTTCGTCCATGCTTGTTCGAGCAGCGCGGTACGTTTTGCTTCGTCGGTCTCGTTCCATGCCGCGCCGTAGGCGGCAACGATCTCGTCGGTGTTCATCGAGGCTCCCTCATAGTCGGTTCGAGAGGGTTTCTAGCACGACCAGCGGTGGCCTGAACTGGCGTCAGTGGTCGAGTGGAACGTGACCACGGATCGTCGTGCCGCTGCCCAGGGCGCTGATCACTTCGATCGTTCCGCCGAACGAGCCCATTCGGTCACGCATGTTGACGAAGCCGTGACCTGCACCGGCCGCGGAAACGGGATCGAAACCGGGGCCGTCGTCGGTGACCTCCCAGTGCAAGGCCCGATCCGACTCCCAGACCTTGACCAGTGCAGAAGCGTTTGCGCCGGCGTGCTTGCCGGCGTTCTGCAGTGCCTCCATGCAGCAGAAGTAGACGGCAGCCTCGACCTCTTCGGAGTGACGGCCGACCGTGATGTCGGTACCCGTGGGCAATGCGGATCGTGCCGCTGCGGCGGGCAAGGCTTCGCCGAGCCCACCCGACATCAACAGTGGCGGGAAGATGCCGTGAGCAAGCGCGCGCAGTTCGGCAATTGCATTCTGGAGATCCGCGCGGATCTCGTCGATCATGGACTCCGCGTCAGCGGGATCGTCGGTGACCGCGTCCTTGGCCAGACGAAGCTTGACCGCCAGCGCAACGAGATGCTGCTGCGCTCCATCGTGAAGGTTGCGCTCGACCTTGCGTCGTTCGGCATCGCCCGCGGCGACGGTGCGCACTCGCGAAGCGCGCAGCTCTTCGTTGGTGTCGCGCAGCTCGTCGAGGGATGCCTGCAGCGCCGTGTCGAGTTGGACGTTGTGCAAGGCGAGACCGACCTGACGGGCCAACTCGGTCAGCACCCGATCGTCATCCTCGGTGAACGATGCAGCGTCGGCAGCCCGTTCGCACGCAATCAGACCGAGCAGCTCGCCGCTGTGGGCGATCGGTGCGACGCGAGTGGAGGTGGTAGCGGCTTGGGCGACGAATCCGGGAAGCCAGATGTCGAGCCAAGTTCCACCAGACACGCCTGCCCGGCTCACCACCGCTCGCTCCTTCTCACCGACCGAGTACGCGGCTACCTGCCGGTGCGGCACCATGGCCGCCACTTCGTAGTGGCCGTCGGCGCCTGTCCATATCTGCGCGCTGCGCAGCTGCAACGACTTGCGCAGCGTTTCGGCCAGCTGGAGCAGCAGTTCGTCGAGTGGAATGGCACGAGTGAGGCGCATGCCCCACGTGCGCAGAGCCTCATCCGGCGAGACTCTCTCGCCGTACACCACCCGGTTCGCTCGATCCGTCAGCCAAGCCCTCGCCGGCTGGTAGGCGAGGGCCGCCCCGGCCGCGGCGAGCATCGACAGCAGCAGCAGCGAGCGCTCGCTGCCATTGGGTTTGCGTCCGAACGCGGCCAGAGCCAGCAGATAGGCGGAGACGATCAGCACAGTCAGCCCGGCGAGCGAGACCGTGTGCGTCAGCAGCCGATCGACTCGTGCCAGCAGTCGTGGAACCGTGCCGGCAGCAAGAGCCAACGGCACCAGGCCAGAGGCGGCCAAGGCGATCTCGCCATCGTGATTCGGCCAATCGGTGACGAGTGAGAGGGCTGCGCTGACGACGGCGACCTCGGCGGCGACCAGAACCGCCCAGCCGATCCATTGCATTCGGCGGCGATCGACCACACCGGCGGAGCGGTAGTTGGCGTGGGAGATCGGCAGGGCGGTCAACGACGCGGCCCACAGCACCACGACGGGCCAGACC
>DATAJN010000309.1:0-4554 GCA_036262105.1 Ilumatobacteraceae bacterium | reverse complement strand
CCTATCAGGTGTCGGCGGCGGCGTGGCCCGATCGTGGCGGAGACCCCTTCGCTGACTGGATCAACGGTGCGCAGAAGTACGTCGTGTCGAACACGCTGTCGGATGCGGATCTCACCTGGCATCCGACGACGATCATCCGCGGTGGCGATCTCGTCGAACAGGTCTCCACGCTGCGTGATCGGCCAGGCGGTGACATCTACATCTACGGCAGCCTGTCGTTGGTGCGGGCGCTGCTGACGGCCGACCTGATCGACGAGCTCATCCTCATGCTCGAGCCGATCACCCTCGGCGGCGGCAAGACCCTGTTCCCCGCCGATGGCGAGGCGCGGACCTTCGAGCTCATCTCGGGCCAAACCGCAGCCACCGGTGTTCAGGTCTGCCGCTACCGGCCGACTCGCTAACGCGCGGTCGTCGAGCACCGACCAGCGTCTCTGGCGCCGCTCGCGCTGTCTTCTTGGGCGCGGGAATTCGTCTGGGATTGCCGAGATTCCGCACACTGGTGCTGAATGGGCGAGACGACCGAAACCGTGATTCCGGAGTCGCGCCCATGCGAACCGGACCCCACGGTTACGATCACAGCTCACCAGTCGCCAGTCGCAGTTCTGCATGCAAAGCGAGGGACGTCAGTGATTGTTGGGCCGGCAGAGGCGCGGACAGGCAATGACAAGCGACGCGCCCGTCTACTGATCGCGGCTGCCGGTGGGCTGGTCGCGGCCGTAGTACTAGTGGCTGTGATCGTGCCGGGACACGACCGAAACACCCAACCAGCTGCGAGCACGGCCGGCCCTACCATCGACGAGAGGCAGGACGAGACGTCCATGTCGGTGGATCCATCGACGATGCCCGCGGTCGGACTCGAGGCGCTCGTCGACCACGAATGGGTGCGGATGCCCACAGCGGAACGTTTCCCCATGCCCGGCGAGCCGCGGCTCGTGTTCCTCGCTGACGGGGCGTTGTATGGATACGACGGGTGCAACATGTGGACGGATCGCATCAGGGTCGTCAGCGGTGTCCTCAGCTTCCGCATCCCGAGGGCGAGCTCGCTGTGCGCGTCTGCGCAGCAGGAGCAACTGGACGGTGCCGGGTACACCGTGGTCGATGACGGCGACATCCGACGGTTGGAACTACGCACCGAATCGGGCGACCTGCTCAGTCAGTACGTGGCGGTGGACACCATGCCACAAGTCAAGTCTGCGGATTTGGTTCGGACCTGGCAGGCGGCCACGGGTGAGCGGCTCACCATCGACGATACTGGCGGCGTCTCGTTGGGACCGTGCGAGCCGGCGGGTGAATGGGCGCTCGACGCAGACATGCTTCGTATCACCGGCTTCGCGGCAGTCGACGAAGCGACAGCATGTGCTGGCGGCACGATCTCGGGGACCACTCGCCAGTTGCTCGAAATGCTCCTCACCGACGGTGCGGCCATCGAAGCCCGCGCCGATGGAGACCGGCTGCTGGTGAGCCTTGGCACGGGCGGTCGTGATGCATGGCTCGAACCGGTTGATCCACAGGAACCCGAGCTCGACCTGCGACGGGGCACCGCATACGGATTCGCGCCGATGACGGACGTGAACAGCGATTTCATCGTCACCAACGTGAGCAGGGCTGCTGGCGAACCCACCTTCGACACCGGGTGGTACACCACCCAGAGTTCCACACTCGTGCACGAGACCGACTGTTTCGGTGGTGTCCAGATGCGCGCTGTGCAGTGGGGCGACCTGGCCTTGGGTTTCCTGCGACTGCCGAGCATGGAGGCGGGCCAGGATCGACTGTGGATCTCGACCGTGGGCGATCCGACAACGTTCGCCGAATACATGCGCATGGCGGAACCACTGCCCGACGCGTTCGGCACTCGCACCATCGGCGTCGACGGACTTGGCGTCGGCTCGACGATCAGCGACATCCAATCCGCCGGCTTCACCCTCAGCAACATCAGGGCGGCCGACTCCCAGCCCGTGACCGATCCAGCAGATGCCACGAGCGCGAGGCTCGACTCGCTCAACATAGTGACCATTGAGCTCGACGCTGGCCGGGTGACATCGATCATCGTCCAGAACCCCGGCTTTTGCTGACCTGCCATCAGCCGTTCGGTTCTGTGGAGTTCTTGGCGCATACCTGAGTACCTCGAAACACTCCACAGGGCAATGCGAAGGCATCCTGAGCGCAGAAGCCAGCTAGCGTCGGCAGGGTGCCCGCGGCCGCCATCGACGACAAGATCGACGCGTTGCGCACCGAACTGCGCCGTCTCGGCCGAGTGGTCGTCGCCTTCAGCGGTGGGGCCGACAGCGCGTTCCTGGCAGCAGTTGCTCACGAGGTTCTTGCCACCGATGCGCACGCCGTCACCGCTGTTTCTCCCTCGCTCGCAGGAGACGAGGAAGCCGACTGCCGAGCGTTGGCCGAGGAATGGGGTCTGCAATGGACGCCCGTGGTCACCCATGAGATGGAGCGCGCCGCGTATCGGGTCAACGACACCGATCGTTGCTTTCACTGCAAGGCCGAGTTGATGGATGTTGTGGCGCCGATCGCCGCGGCCACCAGTGCCACGATCGTGCTCGGAGTCAATCTCGACGATCTCGGCGACCACCGGCCGGGTCAACGCGCTGCCGATCAGCGCGGTGCCGTGTTCCCTCTGGTCAGCGCCGGGTTCACCAAAGCCGATGTACGCGCCGCGTCGCATGTGCTCGGTCTGCGCACGTGGAACAAGCCGGCAGCGGCGTGCCTGGCCAGTCGAGTTCCTTACGGAACGGAGGTCACCGTGGCGCTGCTCAGCCAAGTCGAGCGTGCAGAGGCAGCGCTCAAGCGTCTCGGTTTCACCGAGCTGCGTGTGCGTCACTACGGCGACACAGCGCGGATCGAAGTTCCGATCGACCGGTTGCCCGACGTCATCGCCTATCGTGCCGATGTCGTCGCGGCCACCAAGTCGGCGGGCTACCGGTACGTCACCATCGACCTCGAAGGCTTTCGATCCGGAAACCTCAATCAGGCGCCCGCGCCCGGACAGGGGGATTGACGCCATGAAGTTGTCGATGATGATCAACTACGCGGGCGGCTTCAAAGAGGCGGTCCAGCGCGTCGTCGAGCTCGAAAAGGCCGGCCTCGACCAAGTGTGGGTCGCCGAGGCCTACAGCTTCGATGCGATCAGCCAAGTCGGCTACCTGGCCGCAAAGACCGATCGCGTCGAGATCGGCACCGGCATCCTCAACGTCTACTCGCGTACAGCCGCGCTCATGGCCATGACCGCTGCCGGTTGCGACTTCGTCAGTGATGGCCGGTTCATCTTGGGACTGGGGGCCAGCGGTCCACAGGTCATCGAAGGCTTCCATGGCGTTCGCTACGACAAGCCGATGCAACGGATCAAGGAGTACATCGAGGCGTGCCGAATGA
The DNA here is from genome assembly GCA_036262105.1 of Ilumatobacteraceae bacterium. GTDB lineage: Bacteria > Actinomycetota > Acidimicrobiia > Acidimicrobiales > Ilumatobacteraceae > JAENVT01. Next base: position 1,170 of record DATAJN010000309.1, on the reverse strand, counting down.
TCTGGAAGCGAGAGGAGAAGTTCGACTTCCAGGGCCAGACCTTTCAGGCGCCGCTCCCGCCCGGCGAAGGCACAGGGCTCGGCAAGCCGCTGAAGCTCATCAACCATCCGGTGCGCAGCGACATCCCGATCTGGTGGGCGAGCCTCCAGGGTCTCAGCGTCTCGGCCACCGCCGAGATCGCCGACGGCTGGTTGCCGATCATGTTCATCCCCGACAAGTACGAGCAGGTGTGGGGTGACCAGTTGAAGGCAGGATTGGCCAAGCGCGACCCCTCACGCCCGCGGCTCGACATCGGCGCCGGTGGCATGCTGGCGATCGGCGAGGATCTCGTCGGCGACAAACAGACGGCGATCCTCGATCTGGCGAGGCCGATGATGGCGCTCTACGTCGGCGGTATGGGCGCCCGAGGCAAGAACTTCTACAACGACATCTGCCGCGCCTACGGCTACGAGCAGGAAGCGGTCGACATCCAAGACCTCTACCTGGATGGCAAGAAGGACGACGCCGCCGCCCGCGTACCCGGCGAATGGCTGGAGCTGTCGAACCTGGTCGGTCCGGCGAGCTACATCAAAGAGCGTGTCGGCGCCTTCAAAGAGGCCGGGGTCACCGTGCTGTCGGTCAATCCCATCGGGCCCGACGCGGTGCGCCAGATCGAGACGTTGCGGGCGATCGTCGACAACGCCTGAATGCCGATACCGTCATTCGCATGACGACAAGCGACATCGCCGGGTTCGTCGAGCCCGGCTGGGAACCCGTCAAATCGGCATTCGAGAAGAACTTCGAGCTCGGTGAAGAGGTCGGAGCGTCAGCCTCGGTCTACCACCGTGGCCACAAGGTGGTCGACATCTGGGCTGGCTCGTTCGATCAATCCGGCGAGCGACCGTATGACGATTCGACCTTGCAGCTGATGTTCAGCACCACGAAGGGCATCACCGCAATTGCTGTTGCCATGTGCGTGCAGCGTGGTCTGCTCGACTACGACGAGAAGGTCGCCACGTACTGGCCCGAGTTCGCGGCGTACGGAAAGGGTGGGGCCACCGTTGCCCAGCTGCTCAGCCATCAATGTGGGCTCATCTGCCCCGACGGGCGGGTCACTCTTGCCGACGCGCTCGACTGGAAGACGATCACGGCGATGCTCGCCGACACCAAGCCCGACTGGCCGATCGGTTC